>JBFJVR010000150.1:0-6610 GCA_041624095.1 Oleiphilaceae bacterium | reverse complement strand
GATAAGTCTGTCGAATTTAGCGTCAGTGACCTTCATTCCGGACATGAGCTGGAAGATATCGCTCACTCTTTTTCAATGGATCTGAAAACAAATAATCTGGAACTCCCTTCGCTCCCTGACTCTGCACTGAAACTTCGGACATTAATGGATGAACCAAATGTAACAGCACGCGACATTAGCGAAGCGCTAAAGAGTGACCCTGCCATTGTCGTCAAACTCTTGAAAACCTGTAACAGCGCACTTTACCGTACAGCAAACAAAATTGACTCTGTACAAGACGCCGTAGTGCGCTTGGGCTTCGACACAACTCGCCAGCTGGTGACCATATTTGCGATGAAGGAGGTATTCCAAAGCAAGAACCCCTTTTTACAAAAACAAATGAGCACACTCTGGGACCACTCCAGAGAAGTTGCAGCGATAGCCTATGTTCTCGCCAAAATCACCCCCGGAAAAAACCCAGAGATCGCCTTACTTGCGAGTTTGATACAAGACATAGGCGCGATCCCGATACTGCAGTACATCGAGCGGTATCCACAATTTATGAAAATGGATTACAAGGTCGAGCAAATAATCGTCAAACTTAGAACTAAAATTGGCCCGGCATTACTGAAGTCATGGGGTTTTTCAGATATCTTTATTGAGGTTGCGGAAAACTCGGAAAACTGGTTTTTTGCAAGCAAAGAACACGACTCATCGTATACCGACATTGCCATCGTCGCTCAACTTCATGCATTGATTGGTAAGAAGAGCGGCATTAAGCTGCCCCCCTTCGATACAATTCCGGCGTTCTCGAAACTCGGGAAAAATGGCTTAAGCCCCGAGGAGAGCAGCCAAATATTGCATGAATCCCAGCAGCAAATAAAAGACATGCAAGCCCTGTTAAGCCCGGGTACGCCGCCCCTGCTAAGCTAACTTGCCGAGCCAGCGAGGGCCTGCATTTTCGCCATGCTTGGTTCGCTGACAATGCCGCGTTCAGTAACAATCACATCGATGAGACTGGCAGGCGTCACATCAAACACAGGGTTCACCGTTTCGACACCTTGCGGGGCAATTGGCTGCCCACCGAACTCCAGCAACTCTTTTGAACCGCGGTCTTCTATCTCAATATCATTGCCACTCGACACAGCCATATCAACCGTGCTGAATGGGGCAACGACCATAAACCTGACACCATGATACTTAGCTGAAACAGCAAGGTTGTAGGTGCCTATTTTATTTGCAACATCACCATTCGCAGCTATCCGATCCGCACCGACAATAACCCAGCGAACGCGGCCTTCTTTCAGTAACCATGACGCTGCACTATCGGCACACAGTGTGACCGGAAGCCCATCTTTCTTCAGTTCCCATGCAGTTAAGCGAGAGCCTTGGAGCCAAGGACGTGTCTCGTCCGCAAAAACCTGATCGATGTAGCCCAGTTCGCAGCCCCGGCGTATCACACCAAGCGCTGTACCAAACCCACCCGTTGCCAACGAGCCTGTATTGCAGTGCGTTAACACCGGAAACGCACCCTCGCCCGCCGAGCTTGCGAGACAAGGCATAGCCAAATCGGCCATGCGATGATTAGCGGCTATATCTTGCTGGTGAATACTTATGGCTTCTTGTAAAAGGCGTTCATATAGAGCCTCTTCGTTGGACGATTCAAGAACACCTTGCATGCGTTGTACCGCCCAAGCTAGATTAACCGCGGTCGGCCGGGCCTCAGCCAGGCGCTGAAAGTCTGCGCTAAGCAAATGCTGCCAGTTCTCACTCGAACCAGATAGCCGATGGCTTGCTGCAATAACACAGCCATAAGCGGCGGCGATACCGATTGCTGGCGCGCCACGAACAAGCATATCCTTAATACCAGTAATCACATCATCGAGGCTGACGCATTTAATATAGGTTTCACTAGCTGGCAACTTTCTTTGATCCAGCAAAATCAAGGTATCATCACGCCACTCTATGGCTCTTACTGCCTCAGTCTTGTCCACGTTTTTCTCTTTCCTCGTTAGGTTTCTTGTCTCGGACCACCACCTGACTGACATAGCCGGTTTCATGATGCGAATCTAATGCACAGAATATCCTGACCTTATCGTCGGGATTAAATTTAATCAGAATTTCCTTTCGGTCGTAGCCACTAACAAATACGGTAGGTCGCTGCGATATCAGTTTTACCAGAGCAGCTGCATCATCAACCGAACCTCCCTCGTGATGATGGTGGCCACTCGGCTGCTGCTTCTTAGATGCATGAAAAATTTCGTCTTCGCGAAACTTCCTAAAACTTTCATCGTTCAGCAGAGCTTCGATATCGGCACTAAAGGCTAGTAGGTGAGGTTCTTCAGACTTGTTTTCAAACACGAAGCGGATAGTGGTATCCGGGTCGACCGTGATACGTTCAGGCCACATTCGCCGGTTCAAGACCTCAACAACCACGGTTTTCTCCGCAGCGGCTGCGCCGAACAAGGGGTCTTTCCAATACTGCCCTAAAATCTGTTCAGCTGTGACCCCCGCAGCCGCACCTGTCGAAATAAGACTCGTGGCGATGCACTGAACTGCCAGGCTAAACACGACACGCACTCGTGTCACAAGCTCAACTCCAGGCGGGAAAAACGGACTGGTTTAAATCTCAAGTGATGTACACCCTAGTTGCAAAGGAGATACTTTAATTCGGTATCAAGCTATGCCACGAATTAAAATACCGATATATTATCTCGCTTGTAATCAATAGGAAACTCACAATGGCACAGATTCATAAGGTACTGACGATAGCAGGCTCCGACTCAGGCGGCGGAGCAGGCATACAAGCAGATATCAAAGCCATTTCAGCTTTAGGTGCCTATGCCTGCTCGGTGATTACCTCGGTTACTGCACAGAATACACAGCAAGTCAGCCACATAAGCCCCGTTCCTATAGCAAGCATCCAACAACAGCTGCGCGCGGTTTTCGATGACATCGACATATCGGCGGTTAAGATAGGCATGTTGGGCGATACCCAGACGATTGAAGCAGTGGCCAGTTTACTAGAGCACTACGCGCCCCCATGGATTGTATTAGACCCGGTAATGATCTCAAAAAGTGGCGCAAAGCTACTACACGCAGACGCCATTACTGCGATGCTAGAGAACATCCTCCCGCTTGCGGATCTCGTTACGCCCAACCTGCCTGAAGCCGCGCAGTTGCTGTCATGCCCTTGCCCACGCGACATTGAGGAAATGCAGCATGTTGCAAAAGCTATCGGCAAGTTTTCAAACGCTGCCTGCCTGCTTAAGGGCGGCCACTTAGACGGCGAAACCTGCCCCGACCTGCTGGTAACAAACGGAGAAATAATCCGTTTTGAGCACCCTAGAGTAGACAGCATACACACCCACGGGACAGGCTGTACGCTGTCCGCAGCGATAGGTACCTTACTAGCACAAGGCAAACCCATGCCAGACGCATGTGAACAAGGCATTGATTACGTTCAAACATGCATCAAAACTGCTGCAGAACTTAAAGTTGGACACGGTCATGGCCCCCTGCACCACTTCAATCAACTCTGGAACTAGTATTCAGGTCACAACAAGGGCTGTTTTTCAGCGTTAAAATGCTAGATATCTACATCTGTTCGACGCACATGAATTGAGTAAATACCAGATGAATACAGCCCAACAAAACGACCGTCGCTTAACTCTATAACCAGGAAGACTTAATGAAAAACGGATTACTTCGGCTAACTATACTAGCGATCGCTTTGAACAGCGCGGCATGTGCAAACAAGGAAGTCGCATCATCAACACATATCATTCAAGCCTCAGCCGAAGCGGCTGAAAGCGCTTCTATGACCCCAGAAGAAGCTTTGTCGAACGCAAGAGCAAGCTACGAAGAGGCCGAGCAGCAAGGCCTGGACTTTTTCTCGCCCCTGCATTTGCGGCAAGCAAAACAAAGTATTGAAGATGCAGCCTCGTACTTGCAGAAACCACCCAAAGATATCCGTAATGCCTCGTTAATGTCGGCAATTGCCGCGCAAAGTTTCATCGAAAAAGCCTATGAGAATAAGCAACAAGTTGAACAAAACCTTAAGCTAAGTATTGAACATAAGCGCGTGCTGGACGAGCTATCGAGCGCCAAAATCGAAGCCGAACAATATCAAGACATGCTGGCGAGCTTTGATGCAGTAATAAAACTGATAGAAAGCGGCGAAACAGCAAAAGCCCTCGAACAAGAAAAAGCGTTGATTAAGGAAATGTCGGCATTGGAAGTTAGCACCTTAAACAACATTCACCTTTCTGAGGCTCAACAGTTTCTGGACAAAGCTGATGATATTGATGCTGAAGATTTTGCAGCCAAAAGTTTTGAACAAGCAGAAAGCAGTATAGAAAAAGCCGAGCGCTTTATTGCGGCAAACTACCGCAACCGAAAGGGCGTCGCCAAAGCAGGTGAACAAGCCATAACACAGGCAAAAAAAGCATATTACCATGGCTTGGAAGCACGGAAGCTGATTAACCTGACGGCCGAAGACGCTGAACGATATGTGATTGACCTCAATACCAATATCGCAAATACCTACGCTGCCTTTAATCAAGCAGAACTTGAGCCGCAGGGTATTGCCTCTGCTTTGGATTTGCTAAAAGAGAAGATCGTCACCTTGCGCGAAGAAAGCCTTAAGCTTCAAAGCCAGCTCAAGGAAGCAGATTCTGGACACGCAGCAACTGCCACTAACAATGATGGCATACGCGATACAAGGCCAAGTGCAGAGCAAAGCGCTATCGAAGCACTACCCGACCCAGAGGCAGAAACCGTCACGGTAATTTCGGTGTTGCCCGGTTTTGAGCCTGAGCCAAGCCTTGATGATTCGCCATCACCCAGCCTTGATTCAGGTGAACAGTTCGATAGCATAGAGATGGTCGATGAGGATTAGCACCTTTCGCTATGAATGCGTCGCTTGCGATTCTATTGAGGTTTAGCTAAGCCGTTACACTATATGTGGCTGGTTCTGTTTGGCTCTAATACCATTTCATTTAACGTACAAAATATCTATGATCAGCGTCTATACTATTTGCCTTAATCGCAAGCTGCTTACCTTAGGTAAGGCTTTAAGTTAAAAAGTGGACTTTTCACTTTCTAGAGGTAAATCATGAGATCTGCCCCCAGCCAATCTCCTATGTTTGTCTTAGCTAGTGTGCTAATCCTTTTAGTCTCGGCACCTTCATTTGCCAAGAAAGTAGTCCGCTTAGCGGCAACTGAGCGCGAACCTTACATTAGTCAAAGTTTGCCGAATCAAGGCTACGTTCATGAATTAGTAACAGAGTCTTTTAAACGAGTTGGTTACGAGGTCTCAATTGAATACTATCCTCTGGCGAGGGTAAACAAGCTAGCCGAAATAGGAAAGGTGGACGGACTCATCCCGTCTTACCAAGAGAAATCCTTAAAGGAAAAGTATGTTTTTTCCGCCCCTTTTCTTGGTGACCGTATTGGTCTTTTGAAAAAAAAGACTCTACGCGTCTCCCCTTCTAAATACCCTAGTACAAGCCTAGAAGCCTCTCTCATCAAATTGCAGCAGTATAAAATTGGCCTTGTTCGCGGTGCCTCAGTCACGCCTGCTTTTGATCAAACAATGTTCTTGAATAAGGAGTTTGCATCAAGCGATTTACTGAACCTAGATAAGCTTCATGCTGATCGAATTGATTTTGCAGTTATTGATAAATACACCGCAGCAGACTTGATGGTTAACCATCGACCGCACTTGATCGGACAGCTCGAGTTCATGCAGCCAGAATTAGTCAACAACTACTTTCATGTCGCTTTTTCAAAAAATGCCCAAAACCACCAACAGCAACTAAACGCATTCAACCAAGGCCTAAAGTTAATTTCTCAGGACGGGACATTGGCACAGATAGTATCCAGACATGGCTTACTTGTTCCAAAAACAACAAAATCGGGTAAAACAAAACTATCCATTGGCACCGTCAACAATGATGAGATGGTCGTGATGAAAAGTTTATCCAAAGAATTTGAAAAATCCCACCCTCATATCGAGCTAGAATGGAAAGTGCTTGATGAAAACACATTGCGCAAACGCTTGTTAGCGGATCTCGCTATCTCGGATGGTCACTTTGATATTATGACTATTGGCGCATATGAAGCGCCTATATGGGGGAAAAACCGATGGCTTACTCCTATCGAAAACCTACCAGAAGCCTATGATGTCGATGACATTTTTACAGCTGTGCTAGACGCTCTTTCTGATCAAAACACTCTGTATGCCCTCCCTTTTTATAGCGAAAGTACAATAACCTATTACAGGAAGGATTTGTTTAGACATGCGGGCGTTACTATGCCTGACAAACCTACGTACCAAGAGATCATGAACTTAGCAAAGGCAGTCCATGATCCTAAAAATGGCGTCTATGGCATAGGGCTTCGAGGGAAGGCCGGGTGGGGGCAAAACATGGCCTATATAACGACTCTGGTGAACTCCTTTGGAGGCCGATGGTTTGATATGGAGTGGAAACCGACTATCAACACGCCAGAATGGAAAGAAGCGCTGACCTTCTACAAAGAGCTTCTGACAAAGTATGGACATCCAGATAGAGCTACAAATGGCTGGAAAGAAAATCAAAACCTTTATCAAAGTGGGAAGTTAGGCATT
>JBFJVR010000149.1:0-6613 GCA_041624095.1 Oleiphilaceae bacterium | reverse complement strand
TTTATGGAATCGTCCTGGTATTACGCTCGCTACTGCTCACCGAATTCAGATGACTGCATGCTGGACCCTGAAGCGGCAAACTATTGGCTTCCCGTAGACCAATATATTGGCGGTATTGAGCATGCTATTTTGCACTTGTTGTATGCGCGCTTTTTCCACAAGCTGTTACGCGATGTCGGACTGGTCGAAAGCGATGAGCCTTTTAAACGCCTGCTGTGCCAAGGCATGGTACTGGCAGAAAGCTTCTATCAGGAGGACGCTAGCGGGGCTAAAAACTGGATATCACCCAGTGACGTCGATATCGAGACGGATGAAAAGGGCAAAGTTACGGCGCTGCGTTGGAAAAAAGACGCTAGCCCGGTCAAGAGTGCGGGCATGAGCAAAATGTCCAAGTCCAAAAACAACGGTATTGATCCGCAAACCATCATCGATCAGTTTGGTGCCGACACGGTTCGTCTTTTTATGATGTTTGCTGCCCCGCCCGAACAGTCGCTTGAATGGTCCGACAACGCGGTAGAAGGCGCGCACCGCTTCTTGAAGCGGCTTTGGAAAGCGGTCACGAATCATTTGGAGCACACCAGCACCGAAGCGCTGGATGTAGGCAAACTCAATGAAGACCAGAAAGCCTTACGTCGCAAAACCCACGAGACCATCCAGAAAGTGAGCGACGATGTAAGCCGCCGGCTCACTTTCAACACCGCGATAGCTGCTGTTATGGAGCTCATGAATAGTGTTAACCGCTTTATTGATGTCAGCCCTCAAGGACTGGCCGTCACTCAAGAAGCGCTTGAAACTGCGGTTTTGCTCTTGGCCCCGATTACGCCACACATTTGCCATGAGTTATGGCACGAACTGGGGCATCAGGAAGAAATAATCAGTGCCAACTGGCCTATCGTCGACGAAAGCGCGCTAACTAAAAGTACGCAACAAATCGTACTACAGGTGAATGGAAAGGTACGTGCAAAACTCGAAGTAGCAGCCGATATCGATAAAGCCAGTATGGAAAAACTCGCTCTCGAAGATGAAAACGTCAAGCGTTTTACCGAAGGCAATACCATACGTAAGGTGATTGTCGTTCCCGGAAAACTTGTAAACATTGTCGCGAACTAATGAAACGCACACACAACAGCAATGGTAGCCAACGACATGCAAAAGTGTCGCGCGCTACCCTTTTGCTGCTGTTATCTGTACTTATAAGCAGCTGTGGTTTTAAGCTAAGAACCATGCCGATTCTGCCTGAGCAGCTGAATACACTGTCGCTATCGTGCGAACTCAAAGCCAACTGGCGGCTATGCCAAAACGTGCGTAACTTGCTACAAGAAAGCGGCGTAAGCATTCGCGATGATGCGCCTTTGGAACTAACACTAGGCGTGACTGAAGACAAGCAACGTACCTACACTCTCGCTAGCGATGCGAGTGCCGCTGAATATCAATTAATACAAAAAGTGAATTACCAGCTGAGAGATAAACAAAGCGAGCGCATGCTTGCTAATAACACCGTCAGCTCATCAACGGTCTATCAGCACAATGCCAGCAGCGTGCTTGCCAAGGACCGCGAGAACAAAGCACTCCGTGCGCAGTTAAGTGAGCAGCTTGCAGCAGATATCATTCGCGAGCTTAGCTTTGTAAAAGTTGAGCCCCCTGCGGATGAGTAAAACTCTCGGGCATAGGCCTTACAGCTGCGATGAAAACCAGCTTGCAAGATACTCTCATGACTCAGGCGAGGCATAAATGCGTATCAGACCCGAACATTTAGACAAAGAACTAAACAAAGCTTTGCTGCCCGTCTATCTGGTAAGCGGCGATGAACCCCTGCTGGTTCAGGAAACGCTGGCACAGATTCGCAACAAGGCTCGACAACTGGGCTTCGAAGAACGCAAAGTACTTAATGTTGATCGCAGCTTTGACTGGAATACCCTGCTTGATGAGGCCAATAGTCTATCCCTGTTTGCTTCGAAAAAAATCACTGAAATCAAACTTGGGAAATTCAAACCCGGTGCACCCGGCTCTAAGGTTTTACAAGCTTATTGCGACAATCCGCCTGAAGACGACCTGCTTATCATCGAGGCGAGCAAGTTTGACGCCGCGACATTGAAAAGCAAGTGGGCTGCCGCCATTGATAAGCGCGGCGCTATTATACAGGTATGGCCAGTAAACCTGGACGAGATGCCGCGGTGGATTTCCCGCCGGGCTGGCCTGTTGAAGTTAGAGCTAAGCAGAGAGGCGATCGATTTGCTTGCTGACCGGCTCGAAGGCAACCTACTCGCCGCCAGCCAAGAACTCGAAAAACTAAAGCTATTGCATGCCAACGAAACCATCTCTGCAGAACAGGTGATAGACAGCGTCGGAGATGCTGCCAAATACGATATTTTTGACCTGACAGACGCTTGCCTGAACGGCCAGGCAAAACAAGCGAGCAAAATTATCAGCCACATGCGCACCGAAGGTTTGGAAGTCAGTATCGCTTTATGGGCCTTGAGTAAAGAGCTGCGCTTGCTCTCGGCACTTTCACTGGCTAAAAAACGTGGCAGCCCGGAGCAGAGCGTATTCAAACAATATCGGGTAATACCAAAACGCCAGCAAACTTTATCTCGAGCCGCATCTCGCTTGAGCCCTGCCCGACTCAACCAGCTTTTAGGACAATGCAAAGAAGTTGATGATCTAATCAAAGGCGTAAAGAAAGGGGTGCAAGCCTGGGATGCCCTACAAGACGTAGCTTTAGCTCTGAGCGGCGTAAAACGCCACCCACACTACTGGCCTGCCGGCATTTAGTACCGCTTTTTCTAGTTACCGCACACTCATGCTGCACCGAAAAAGTGCATTCCTGCAAGCCTATGCTATCGTTATTACTAGTATGTAAAGTTTATTATTAGTGTAGCTTCGAGCACATCGAAGGAGACGCGATAAAATGAAACCACTTACCTGCCTTTCCTCGCTTAGGGCCAGACTATGCCTCAGTTTATTGCTTAGCATGGCTATTTCCTGCACCGTAACAGCAGAATCTCTTGACCCAGAACAAAAAGTGGAAAAACAACTTTGGACAGAGCTCTACCCCAAGGGCGGAAAAACCTTCTACTGTAAAAAGAACTTCCGAACCAAAACCCCCTTGCTGACTGAAGGCTATATTTATTCCAAAAGTTGGGTGCGTGACCACCTAAAATGCGGCACCAGCAGACGGTGTATCCGCGACAGCGAGCATTATAGAAACATCATTTCAGACCTGCACAACGTTGTACCCACCGAAGCATACTTGGAGTTCAAGCGAAAAAACCTGATTTTCGGCTTGTTAGATTCGTCCGTAAAGGCAAACGACTGTGGGATGAGGAAAAAATTCCAGCTTCTGGAACCGCCAGACGACATCAAAGGTGATATCGCCAGAGTGATTTACTATATGCACTGGAAATACGACTTGCCATTAAAGGTGGCCGCCGCTGATCTTGAGATGTGGAATAGACAAGACCCGCCTGGCGAGCAAGAGCTGGAGCGAAACAATGCCATTAAACGTCTACAGGGAAATGCAAACCCCTTTATCGAAAAGCCCGATATGGCTGCTGGCCTCAATCAATAACGCTCCCTGTGCAACTATGCACAGTAGTCTATAACACTTTGCTTCTGTGACAACGATCCCGTCTCAAGCCAAGTAATCACATCTTCAAAAAAGTTCGCGGCCTGCAGGTCACGCGTGAGCATATGATAGCCTTGAAGATAACTCGCGAACGCCAGCTCGGTGTCGGCAAAATCCAGTTTCTTAAGCATCAGACAAGTCGGGTGTTTGGGAATCACTTCATCTCGATCACCATAAAACACCGCTAGCGGTACGCGAGCCATTTCACTAGCCTTATCCAGCGCCTTATCCATCAAGTTGGTTAAACCGTAGATAGTATCGATGCGCGTTTGCTTAATGACCAGGGGGTCTCGACCCATGGCCCTTAGCGCTTCGATATTATCGGTAGCCTGAACACCAAGCCCTTCACCGGTAGGCGCCCAGCCGGGAAAGGTGTGCACAGCCAACCACAGCAGCCAGCGCTGATACCAAGGTTGCGTCTGCCTTGCCCACACTGCTGGCGCGAAGAGCATGACCCCAACGACACGCTTTTGCCAAAAAGGCTTGTTTTCGGAAAGCGCCGTCATGATCACTGCACCACCCATACTCTCGCCCGCCAAATACAGCGGCACAGAGGGGTAGGCCTGACTCATTAGCTCGACTACCACTGCAAGGTCTGATTGTAATCTACCCTCGGCAGGCCATAAGCCCGTATGTGCACTTTCACCAAACCCTCGTTGGTCATAAGCAAGGCAAGCATAGTCTTGCGCGAGCAAAGCGGCGCAAAAACCCTCGAAAGCCTGACTGTAATCGTTAAAACCATGCAAGGCCACGACCAAGCCCTTCATCTTTACGTCAGGAAAAACAACGCGGTAAGGCAACTTGTAGGTATCATCGACGAGAATATAATCACGCTCGAGTTTGGGGCTGATTTGCTGCCCCGAAGGCGCCTGAAACTGCGGATTTGCACAGCCTGAAATCACGAGCTGCGCTAATAGTAATACCAACGCTAGTAGGTAATCAGGCTTGAATATAGTCGAGCATAAGCTGGACACTTCGACTCCCTCTAAACTCATTGATGCTGGGACGGTACACAACCCGTATTTTTGATGGCAAGGAGCGTGAGACCCAGGTACTGTTAAACTGAATCGCGTCAAACAACCGCTCACTACCGGGCTTACTTAACACCAGTTTCAAATGTCGGTCTTTCAAAACCCGACTTTGTACAACGATAAACTCATCATCGAAACGGGGTTCGGGAAACTGCTGGCCCCACGGCCCGGAACGGTTTAACAGGCTGACTGAATCCAGACTCAAATCCGACTCCGCTAGCGGCCCATCAGTAAGCAACACCGCCTCGAGCGCAGATGGATCAAGCTTCTCGCGGACTACTTGGTCAAAGGCTTCGGTAAACGCTGCTAAATGCCGGTACTCAATACTCATCCCCGCGGCCATCGCATGGCCACCAAATTTAGTCAGTATTTGCGGATGACGTTTTGCTACCAGATCGAGCGCATCTCGCAAGTGCAAGCCCGGGATCGAACGAGCGGAGCCCTTTAGCAGCGGATTTTCGTCGTTCGGGTTATCATCTGCGGGCGCAAACGCAACCACTGGCCGATGTAGCTTCTCTTTCACCCTAGAGGCCAAAATTCCTATCACCCCCTGATGCCAATGCGGCTCATACAGACAAAGCCCCCAGGCACTGTCGTGCGCCGAGGTATCAAACTCTGCCAACAATGCTTCTGCATCGAGTTTCATCTCGTCTTCAATTGCACGGCGACGGCGATTTAGGTCATCGAGCTGCTGTGCCAAGTGTTTGGCCTGAATGGGGTCCTGCTCCAACAAACACGCTATACCCAAAGACATATCATCAAGCCTGCCTGCTGCGTTCAAACGTGGACCGACGATAAAACCCAGGTCGCTCGCAACCACGTCGGCACAGCGCTTCTGAGCGCAGGCCAGAATTGATGCAATGCCCACTCTACATCGCCCCGCTCTTATACGCTGTAAGCCCTGCTCTACGAGTATACGATTATTTTTATCGAGCGGTACAAGGTCCGCGACTGTACCCAAAGCAACGAGATCGAGATAGCTCGCCAAGTTAGGCTCCTGTATGCCCATCTCGGCAAACCAGCCCTGCCCTCTCAGGGCGGCACGAAGGGCTGTCATAACATAGAATACAACGCCTACGCCTGCAGCATTCTTACTGGGGAACGGGCATCCACGCTGATTAGGATTGACGATCGCATCGGCTTCAGGCACCTCATCACCGGGCAAGTGATGATCAGTGACCAGCACCTTGATACCCAGTTCGTGGCAGCGCTTCACACCTTCGACGCTGGATATGCCATTATCCACCGTAATGATGAGCTGAGGCTGCATTTGGGCAGCGAGATCCACGATCTCGGGAGTCAGACCATAGCCATATTCAAAGCGATTAGGCACGAGATAACGACAATCCGCCGCTCCCATACTGCGCAAGGCATCGATTGCCAACGCGGTACTGGTGGCACCATCGGCATCGAAATCACCAACGATCAGGATGCGTTGTCGTTCTTTGAAAGCACTAAGCAATAATTCTATTGCCTGATCCAGCCCCTTGAGCTGTGAATTGTCGAGCATCTGCTTCAAGCCCAACTCCAGCTCTTCTGAAGAACATACTCCGCGCGCTAGATAAACGCGGCTTAAAAAGTCCGGCAAGCCGGTAAGAGGGGGAATATTCGTAGGCAAATCACGCCGAATTATTTTCATAGAACCTTATTTAGCGTGGCAGGTTAACGAAAAAGGGCGAATGACTTCGCCCTTTACCTTTAGATCCAGTGCTCAAACTTACTTACGACGATGCGTATCGACGTATTGCTGAACTTCAGCCAAATCTTTTGGCAAAACAGCGAATCTTTCTTCTCGCTCAAACAAATCGGCCAAATGGTGGGGTAACTCAGGTCGGATACCCAAGCCGGACTTCTCGACCGCTTCCGGGAACTTAACCGGATGAGCCGTCGCGAGAGTCACCATCGGAATGCTGGTGTCCCTGCGGCACTTCCGGGCAGCTTCAACGCCAATCGCCGT
>JBFJVR010000148.1:0-6614 GCA_041624095.1 Oleiphilaceae bacterium | reverse complement strand
TCATAGTAAAAAAGATTAAGGGAATATCGCATATCACTATTAAGTTGTTGCGAAAGTGCGATTTCATAAGTGTCGATTATTTCGGGGTCTAATGATGGGTTTCCGAGAGCAACGGGGTTTGAAATTGCGAATAGCTCTACAAAACTGGGGGCTCTAAAGGCTCTACCATACAAGGCTTTTGTCGTTATGCTGTCCGTTGTTGCCCACACTAGAGCTAGTCTAGGGTTAGTCGTGTCGCCAAAGTCCGAGTAATGGTCATATCGAATTCCTGACGTCAAGGCCCAGCCATCAGTAAACTGCCATTCATCTTGCACGTAAAGGTAGTAACTCGTTCTTTCTCTTTCGGGAAGAAATACTTCGCTCGTATCGCTCACGTCCGTTAAACCTGTACTTTTTGGGGTAAAAGGAAGTGGCGACTGCGTGAAGTCGTAGTCGAAATTACGTTGTTCTGTCGTTTCGTAAACGTCTCCCCAAAAGCCACCTAACCCAAACCGTAATAAATGCTCTCTGTTGCCAGAGTATAAGGCACTCATATTAATACGAGCCTGTTCCTCTTTATAGCCTGGTGCACCAATTATTCCATCAGAGAAGCCCATTAATCCGGGAGGGAAAAGAACAGGGTTTTGTTCAACTTCTTGCGTAGTAGTGTAATAACTAACTTTACTTTCTAAAGTGACTTTGGGAAGAATGTTCTTATTGGTATGAGTTAAGTCAAAGTTAAATCGGTCACTTCTATATTCGCCCTGAGAATCCAAGGAGTTTGCGAGGCCAGCCGCTACGCCAATGTTGTACCTGCCTTGATATCCAGACCTTAGAGTCCAGTTCCCGTATTCAATTTCTAATCTCACTTCGGCAGCGTCAACACCGGTTTCTGCTTTACCGCTATTTCCTAATACGTCGGCTTCAATTTCTTCATCCCAACGATTTCGTTTTTGATATTCTAAAACCATCCCGAAGTCGAAGTCGTTTAGGGATGAGCCGTGTTCAAGCCATGCACCATAGGTATCGAAACTACCCGATCGTATCCCCGCAGTAGTTCCATCTATATCTTTGGCATCTTTTGTAATCACATTGATAACGCCGGAAAAGGCATCTGCACCGTAGAGAGCGGAGCCAGGGCCGCGTATTATCTCTACTCTGGTAATTGCTTTTACTGGCATGCCGCCCCAGACTTGACTTCTGTTCCCGGTAAATAATGTTGTTATTGGAACGCCATTAATCAAAAGGAGTGCGTGAGGGTTATAGTTTGAGGTGATTCCTCTTATTGTATATTTTGGTGCGTATGCTTGGTCTGATCTGCCTACATGCAGCCCAGGCACCGTTTCGAGTATTTGATCTAGATCCGTAGCACCCATTGCCGCGATGTCATCCCGGGTGATAACGGTTGCAACCGCTGCTGCTTTATCTAGCGGCGTTTGCGTACCCGAGGCGATACTGGTGAGTCGGATTTTACCTAGTTCTTCAGGTGATAAATCCCACAGTTCGGAAGACTCAAATGGGTTGTCGGCGATCGCAATGGGGCAAAGCCCGGCTAGCATCAATGTCAGAATAGTCTTGCGAGTGTTTCGCATGCTTAATTAGCCCCGTATTTTATATTTATCGTTGTTATGAGTGGCGCTACCAAAAATCCAATGCGATGGTAGTTAACAGTTGTGTTCTGCGATGTCCGTGCGCTTTGCTTCAGGGAATAAAAAACCCTTATTTATTAGAGTTATAGCACGTAAATCTTGGAGCACAAGCAGAATGTTTAACCTTATAACGGTGCAGGTTTGGCGATGCCAAAACCTTGCGCGTAATCGATTCCCAGAGTTTTAAGTACGGCTAGTGTTGCATCGTCTTCGACAAACTCGGCGATTGTTTGCAAGCCTGCCGCATGGCCAATTTCGTTGCAGGCTTTGACGATACCCTGATCGATGGGTTCGTTAAGCATGTTCTTAACAAAGGAGCCGTCTATTTTGAGGTAATCAACCGGAATGGTTTTCAGGTACGAAAACGAACTTAACCCGACACCAAAATCATCAAGCGCGAACTTAAAGCCTTCATCCCGGGCTTCTTTGATAAAATCAACCGCGTCGGACAGTTTCGCAATGGCGGCGGTCTCGGTAATTTCAAAACAAATTCGGTCGGGCAGAATATTATACAAACTCAGATAGCTGCGAATGTCATCAAAAAAGTCTTTATCGCTGAGAGAATTACCAGAAAGGTTGATGAAATAAGTGCCGGTATCCTCGCGACCGAGACCGGTCTCGTCGAGGTACTTGAATACGTTCCTTACCACCCAGCGATCCACAGAGGACATCATGTTATAGCGCTCTGCAGCTGGGATAAATAAACCGGGAGGAACAGTTTCTCCGTTGTCGAGCAGGCGGACTAAAAACTCACTCTGTACGCCAAGTTTATCATTTTCGAGGTTTAACATGGGCTGCTGACAAAGGAAGAAACAGTCATCCTCTATGGCTTGTTTGATCTTTGTTGCCCAGTGCATTTCGTTGCGCAGTTGGTCGAACTGTTTGTCGCCCTCTGCGAACCAGATTGCGCAATCCCTGCCTTTCTCTTTTGCCGCATAGCAGGCAATATCCGCCGCACTCATGATCTCCTGTGCTGATCGCTTAGTGCGGTTAATGGGTACGATGCCGATACTAACGGTGAAAGAAAAGGGTCGGCCGTCCCAAACAAAACGGTAGGCTTTTACTTCTTCGCGTATGCGTTGAGATAATTGCAGGGCATGCTTTTCTGCGCTCGAATTAAGCAGAATGCCGAATTCATCACCGCCTAAACGTGCCAGAACGTCCGAGTTGCGAATCTGGTTCGACAATAGCTCGGAGAGTTGCCTGATAAGCTCGTCGCCTGCGATATGTCCGCAGGTGTCGTTGATGATTTTGAACTGGTCCAGGTCAAGATACATGAGTATATGGGCGCTATCACGATCAATAGCGTCGGCCAGCGCGTCCTCAAGGCAATGCTCGAACTGGCTGCGGTTAGCAAGCCCTGTCAGGTTGTCGTGAAACGCCAGATGCTGGAGGCTTTGCTCTGCTTTACGCTTGGCATGACGAGAGGCGCTTTCGCGGATTTCCCGCTCTAGCGCCGGGATCAGTCGCGCCAAGTTGTCTTTCATTACATAGTCTTGCGCGCCTGCCTTCATTGCTTCTACAGCAGTTTGCTCGCCGATTTCGCCTGACACGATGATCACCGGTAAATCGGGGTCGAACTCCTTTACTGTGGCGAGTGCCTCGCGAGAAGAGTAGCAAGGCATGTTGTGGTCACTAATAACGATATGCCAGTCGCGCTCATTCAAGGCTTTTCGAAGCGCATCATCACTATCGACCCGTTTAAATGACACTTTCAATCCATTGCGTTTTATTTCACGTAAAAGAAGAAATGCGTCATCCTCGGAGTCATCGACGATGAGAATGTTATATTGAATTACAGACTTCCTGTCCGAAGTGGAATTTGCCGTTTCGATAAGCTGTGGTCGTGACATAATGGTTATCTATAGCTAAGTGATTCAATACGAATATCGTGTGCAGTGCTTTACAATTTTGTACCTAACTATCATTCAGTCTAGGTCAAAAAAACGTAAACACAATGCTGTTTATCGTTTCTGTTAATCGTTCCGAGGCCAGCGTGCTTCAGGCTTCGTTTGGTTTTGTTAAAGTAAAATAAAAGGTGCTGCCTTGCCCGGGTTCAGACTCTGCCCAAATGGAGCCCCGGTGCCGCTCTATAATCCTGAAAGTCGTTGCCAGGCCAATTCCAGTACCCTCAAATTCGTCAGGAGAGTGTAAGCGACTAAAGGGTTTAAACAGCTGGTCGGCGTACTCCATATTGAAGCCACAGCCGTTGTCTTTGACAAAGAATGCCTCGGTTTCGGACGTGCGGATCACGCCTATCTCTATTTTTGTCAAGTCTTTGTTTTTGCTGTACTTCCAGGCATTGGCAAGCAAATTGTCGAGCAGGATTTCGACAAGTTTTTGGTCGCCATTGGCTTGAATTCCCGGCTGAATGGCAATATCTACTTTTCGCAGGGGGTCTTGTTCGCGTAGCACACTTAGGCAGTTAAGGGCCAGTTCGCTCAGGTCAAAGGGTTCGGTTTCAAGCTCTTTGCGTGTTACTCGCGAAAGTTGCAGCAAGCTGGTAATCAGCTGTGACATTTTTTGGCTGTTTGCCCTCAGTCGACTTAAGTAACTGAGGCCTAGCTCGTCCAGGTTTTCAGCGTAATCTTCTTCAAGTGCGCGGCTAAATCCATCGATCTTACGTAATGGCGCTTTGAGGTCGTGCGATACCGAGTAACTAAAGGCTTCGAGCTCTCTGTTAGCAATAGCCAGTTCGGATGTCCGTTCTTCTACTTTGCGTTCGAGATTGTCGGTATGCTCAGCAATGACTTCGTTCTGGTTGGAAATGGTTTTGAGCATGGTGTTGAATGCGTCGACAAGTTCACCAATTTCATCGTCGTTGGTTCTAATCGCGCGTGGTGTAAAGTCGCGCTCAACGGTGACTTTTCTGGCGATTGTTTGTAGTTCTATCAAAGGGTCGGAAATAAAACGCTGGACATAGCGTGCAAACAATAGGGCACCAAAAATCACCAGCGAGGAAAAAGTCAGGGCCGATCCAAGGCTGGCTTTTATTTCTTCATCGAGCTGCTGCGTAGACGCTTGAATATAAACCAGGCCGCTCGATTCAAAATTGCTCAGTATTGGTTCGGAAACGTGAAAATAATTTCGGCTAAACTGGTGGGAATCAATTCTTGGCTGGGCAGGGCAGTTGTACGCGTTTGAGTTTCGGGTATAGCTGGCCAGCAAGGCATTGTAGTTGTTATAGATGCAGGCAAGGCTGACTTGCTCGTGAAGGGACAAGCTAGCCAGTGTTTCAGAAAGGGTTATAGCATCTTCAAAAAGCACCGCTGCATTGCTGCGATCGGAGATGATTTTGGCTATGGCGGTAAATTCATTGGTCATTTGTTGTTTGAAAGACTGATAGCGCTGGAAAACGAAGATCGAACTGATTAGCAGAACACCCAAGAGAGTGCTCGTCATGATGAGTAGAGTGAGCTTGTTTCTAATGGGGAGTGAGTTAAAGCTTTTCATTGCTATTTCAACACCTCATTGGCCAGCTCGAGTAATTTGGAGCTGATCGAAAGCCCTATAGCTCGTGCTTGCTTGAGGTTGACGTCGAAACGAATGACGTTGCCCATTGTCACGAATCCGATTTGCCCCCCTTGCTGAGCAAAGTCTTCCATGTCGCTAATGGTTAGTGTGGCTTGGTTTTCAAGTACTGAAAGCAATTGCGCGAGTTGTTTGGCTTCGCTGGGCGCAATAAATAATACCGAGCAGCTGACGCTGTCTTCTACCGCATTGATTTCGATAACTTCTATAGCACGCTGGTTTAGCGTGACCTCGCTAAGAGGCATTAGCTTTTCATTGACGGGGTGGTCGCCAAACAGGCATACCTTGATGGCTTGTTCAGTATTTTGTTCTGGCCAGGTAACAAACTTGATGAAGTTATAAAGATACGCGGCTTTAATATCGTACTCGGTACGCGCACTGCTAAGGGATGAATGAGTCAAAAGCAGGATGCCGAGCACCGAAGCGATGAATCTGGAAGGGTAAATTCTTGGCATTAATAAATTGTTTTTATTGAGTGTTTCTTCTGCTCGTAGCAAGTTGGCCGACCGCTTTTAGGGTCGGCAAGATTGTGGCAAGCGCTTTGGCCAAAGGCAAAATGTCGAACGGTTATATCATGTTATCTAGCCGTTCGCAGCTTTTCGATCTTTCTTTAGCGTAGCACGATATTTTTTGCTTAGATCAAGAAATTTTGGGGTAGGGCCAATATCTTCGTAAAGCGGGTCGCCCATTTCGTCAGTTTCTACGACATGGTTACCGGCTTTGTAAGGAAAGCTGGTTTCCAACTCCTCTAGTGCAGCGGAGAGTAATTCACTGATAATTTCGCCTTTGGTACGCTTAGGGTACATTTCAGCCAGTGCAGCTATTTTTGCTGCATCGTCCACGGGCAGGCGGAACGAATATTCCTCATTGGTTAGCGAACCTTTTGCTTGCTTTTCCCAGTATTCTGCGAGGGCTTTAATTTTCATAAACTATAGATCCTGTTTGATGTCTGCTAAAGTTCTCGGCAACGAAATGCGCCCGCGCTGTCATAATAGGGTTAGTTGAGGGGGCGGCAAAATTTGTATGCCTTACACTAATTCTAGTCTTAAGCGTACAATTTGTGAGGCTAAGTTTTGTGAGGTTTTGTTAATGCAGCTTGGATCCTATTTGATTTGATTGGGATGACGCGGATTGGTTTTGATAGGAGTGCTTATGCCGATGAGTTGTTGCTTGACCCGTGGAGGGAGAAGTCGTTATGTCTAAGTCTGAGTTACACCCTCAATTGCGAGAAAATGTCCGCCTATTGGGGGAGTTGTTAGGGCAAAACATCAAGGAAGACCTTGGTGAAGCATTTTTGCAGAAAATTGAGTCGATACGTGCGGCCGCAAAGTCCGATCGGGATGTTGTGGAGGGGGACGCGAGCCCCGAACTTGTGGCCTTGTTAGGTGAGTTGCGGGACGACGAAATTGTTTCGGTTGCTCGTGCCTTTAACCAGTTTTTAAATCTGGCAAATAT
>JBFJVR010000147.1:0-6615 GCA_041624095.1 Oleiphilaceae bacterium | reverse complement strand
CACACGCTGCCGGGCATGGCGCCCTATGTGCGTGGCCCAATGGCAACCATGTACGCGGGCCGCCCGTGGACGATTCGCCAATATGCCGGGTTCTCTACCGCCGAAGAGTCCAACGCATTCTATCGCAAGAACCTCGCCGCGGGGGCGCAGGGCGTGTCAGTCGCCTTTGATTTGGCGACTCATAGAGGTTACGACTCGGACCACCCACGCGTCACCGGAGACGTAGGCAAAGCCGGTGTGGCCATTGATTCGGTTGAAGATATGAAAATTCTCTTCGACCAGATTCCGCTGGATAAAGTATCGGTCTCAATGACCATGAACGGCGCAGTCCTGCCTATTCTGGCAAACTATATTGTTGCAGCTGAAGAACAAGGCGTCGCGCAGGATAAACTGTCGGGCACCATTCAGAACGACATACTCAAAGAGTTTATGGTGCGTAACACCTATATTTATCCACCTGCACCTTCGATGAAAATCATTGGCGATATCATTGCCTATACCTCAGAAAACATGCCCCGCTTCAACAGCATCTCGATTTCGGGCTACCATATTCAGGAAGCCGGTGCTGATGCAGCTCTGGAACTTGCCTACACCCTAAGCGACGGGCGTGAATACGTGCGTACCGCCATCAATGCCGGGCTGGAAGTCGATGCCTTCGCTCCGCGCTTGTCGTTTTTTTGGGGGATAGGCATGAACTTCTATATGGAAATCGCCAAACTACGCGCTGGCCGCTTGCTATGGCACCGCATCATGGAAGAGTTCAAGCCAAAAAATCCGAAGTCGTCGATGCTGCGCACCCACTCGCAAACATCTGGCTGGTCACTAACCGAGCAAGACCCCTACAACAATGTGGTGCGCACCACGATAGAAGCGATGGCAGCAGTGTTCGGTGGCACGCAATCGTTGCACACCAACGCACTCGACGAAGCCGTGGCATTGCCAACTGAATTTTCAGCACGCATTGCACGCAACACACAGATCATTATTCAGGAAGAAACCGGTATTTGTCAGGTGGCCGACCCATGGGGCGGCTCGTATATGATGGAAAGCCTGACCCAGCAATTAGCCGATAAAGCCTGGGAACTGATCGAAGAAATTGAGCAAAAAGGTGGCATGGCGAAGGCGATTGAAGCGGGCCTGCCCAAATTGCGCATTGAAGAAAGCGCGGCACGAAAACAGGCGCGCATCGACCGCGGCGAAGATGTCATTGTTGGCGTCAACAAATACCAGCTGGAACAAGAAGACGAGCTGGATATTCTCGAAGTCGACAACGTTGCAGTACGTGACTCGCAGATCAAACGCTTACAAACGCTGCGCGACACACGCGATAACGACGCAGTAAAAGCCGCACTGGCAGCAATCACTCAGGCAGCAGAAAGTGGTAAGGGCAACCTGCTCGACCTCAGCGTCAAAGCCGCGCGGCTGCGCGCAACGGTGGGCGAAATATCGGATGCCATGGAACAGGTATTTGGCCGCTATCAGGCCGAAGCCCGTACCATTAGCGGTGTCTATGCCGCCTCGTTCAAAGAAGACGAAAACTGGCAAGAGATTCAACGCGCTGTCGAGTCATTTGAAACCACCCATGGCAGACGCCCGCGCATGCTGGTTTGCAAAATGGGGCAAGACGGACACGACCGCGGTGCGAAAGTCATTGCCACTGCCTTTGCCGATGCCGGTTTTGATATCGACCTGTCACCGATGTTTTCGACGCCTGATGAAGTCGCCAAACAAGCTGTTGAAAACGATGTGCACGTTGTGGGCGTAAGTTCACAAGCGGCGGGGCATAAGACGCTGGTCCCTGCGCTAATTCAAGCACTCAGGGCACAAGGCGCCGAGGACATTATTGTCGTTGCCGGTGGCGTGATTCCCAAGCAGGATTACGCCATGCTAACCGATGCCGGTGTTAAGGGTATTTTTGGCCCCGGCACTCCGATTCCGGTGTCGGCCCGCATGGTCTTGGAAGCTATCAATGCCGAGCGCAATACGCAATGAGCCAAACAGCGCGTGAGCTTAGCAGCGCACTCCGCGCTGGAGACCGGCGCGCACTGGCCAAAGCCATTACTCTGGTTGAAAGCAAGCTCGACAGCCATCGTGAAGATGCCCAGCAAATCTTAAACGCGCTCTTACCTGATACAGGCAAGAGTATTCGCATCGGCATAACCGGCATACCGGGCGTAGGAAAATCTAGTTTTATCGAAGCCTTTGGCCTGTACTTAATTGCCCAAGGTAAAAAGGTTGCTGTGCTGGCCATCGACCCAAGCAGCCCTATACGTGGCGGCAGTATACTCGGCGATAAAACGCGCATGGAGAAACTGTCGCGAGAAGCGCAGGCATTTATTCGGCCGAGCCCTGCCGAAGGCTCGCTTGGCGGAGTTGCACAAAAAACGCGCGAAACCCTGCTGCTTTGCGAAGCTGCTGGCTACGATGTGGTGCTGGTTGAAACCGTTGGCGTTGGCCAATCCGAATACCAGGTCGCCAGCATGGTGGACTTTTTTCTGGTGCTGATGCTTCCCAATGCCGGCGACGAATTACAAGGTATCAAACGTGGCATTATGGAACTCGCTGACGCCCTGCTGATCAACAAAGCCGATGGTGAAAGCCTGAGTCTCGCACAGCAGACGAAGAGCCACTATCAAAATGCCTTACAGTTGTTACGTCATGATGAGCACTGGCAAGCACGCGTATTGACTTGCTCTGCGCTTGAGAACCGGGGCATTGCCGAGGTCTGGACGATGATTGGCGAGTATATCGAACAAGCCAAAACATCCGGTCTTTTCGAAAGCAAACGCAGTGAACAGAATCAGGCTTGGTTAAAAAACCTCATTCAAGACCAGTTACAACTGAAGCTTGCGCAAAATCCGGCGGTAAAAGAAGCCTTACCCAAACTGCAGCAAGCCGTGCTTAACAAGAAAATTACGCCCTACCTTGCAGCCAAGCAACTGATTGACCTGCTCTAGTGATGATAGATCATAAGCCCAAGGGAGCATCATCGCTGCAAGCACTACTTAGTCTCAGCCTCGGGTAATTGATCGAGCTGGTGTTGAGCAATCAAGGCTAAGCCCCTGGAGCGGATAGCAAGCGCGTTGTCCATGCTCCGCACCTCGTCTAAAAAGTCCTTAGCGAGTTCATCACTCAAGTTGGTAATCAATAGTTTTACGCGTGGCAAACGCGACGAACTCATACTTAACTTTGTTACTCCCATCGCCAAGAGCAGCATCACCGACACCGGGTCACTGGCCATTTCACCACACACACAAAGCGGTAAATTTGCTTTTTGCGCGGCGATAACCGCTCGTTCAACCTCATGAATAACCGCTGGGTGGACATGGTCATAGCGTTTTGCGACCCGTGCATTGGTACGGTCAACCGCGAGCAGGTATTGACTCAAATCGTTCGAGCCTATCGAGACAAAGTCCAGCTCTTCGCGCCAGAAAGGGATCTGACTAATGGCGGCAGGCACTTCTATCATCACCCCTACTTTTGGCCAGCTTACAGCAAGGCCTTCTTCGAGCAACTGACTGTAGGCGTCGTGCAAGATTTGCCTGAACTGCACCAGTTCATCCTTGGCGCTCACCATAGGTATAAGCACATGCAGGTTATCTTGCCCCTGCGCAGCCTTAAGCATGGCGCGAAGCTGGGTCATCAGCAGCTGGACATTATCGAGCGAAAAGCGAATACCTCGCCAGCCCAAAGCCGGGTTATCTTCTCCTGCAATACGAAAATACGGCAACTGCTTATCGCCACCGATATCCAGTGTGCGCATATATACCGGTTTACCCTCAAAACGCTTCAGCACCTTGGCATACAAGCTCGCCTGCGCCTCTTCGGAAGGGAAGGTTTCACTCATCAAAAAGGGGATTTCTGTCCTGAACAAGCCAACACCTTCGGCCCCGACTTTAAGGCCCGGAGTAATATCGGCGAGCAAACCGCTGTTGGTCATTAGCTGAATGCGCGTGCCACTCCGCGTGACGGCGGGGCTATCTTTAAACCGGCTCAACTCAGACTCGAACATTCGCGCTTTGTCGATCAGGCTCTGGTACTCACGTGCAACAGGCGCCGAAGGCTTAATGATCACACTGCCTTCACCGCCATCCACGATAATATGGTCACCGTCATCCGCCGATAGTGCGCCCTGCACGCCCATTACTGCCGGTATGCCCAAAGCATTTGCCAGAATAGAGGTATGAGACAGGCGGGAACCTTCAACGCAGACTATGCCGCGCAGCGCACACGGCGATATGTTCGCGACGTCCGAGACGGAAATATCACGGCCCAGCAATATAATATCGTCTGCTTCTGCGTCAGGCCTAATGGCTACCGTGCCAGCCTGCTGGCTCTGCGCAACATAGCTTTGATATAACTTATTCCCCAAATGCCAGACGTCTTCGTGGCGCGCTCTCAGATAATCATCATCCATTTTCTGAAACAGCTCGGCAAAGTGCTGAATGGCCAGCTTCAGGGCGCTCGGCAGATCATAGCCTTCTACCATTGCCGTTTTGACCCGCTCACCCAGAATCGGATCAAATAACAGCATCTTATAGGCATCGAACATATTCGCAATTTCAGACGAGGCCAGTTCGCCCAAGGTTTTCTGCTCGGCTTCGAGTTCGGCACCTACCCGGTTTAGCAGTGCCTGCCATCGCTTTTCACTATCTGGCTCTAGCGCTCGCTGACGGAGCTTCAAGTCGGCCAGGTTTAGTTTTTGACACACCCTGACCTGCCCCATCGAGATTCCCGGTGAAGCGGGGACACCGAGCAAACGCACATCAGCAGCGGACTTGACCCCTAGTGCACTGGGCAAATGCTGCACAATTAGCGCGATATGTGCGGCCAGGGTACTAAGGAAGGCAGCCTGTTTCTCGGACAAGGCCTTTGCTCGGCGACTTTGCACCACCAGCACCCCAATCACTGCACCGTTGCTTACCAAGGGGACGCCACAGAAACTCTTGAAGCTTTCTTCGAGCACGTCTTTTACATGGAAATATTCGGGGTGGCGCAAGCCGTTCGCGAGATTCAAAATATGCCGGAGTTTAACCACCTGGCCGACCAAGCCTTTACCTGCGGGTATTTGCACCGGCCGATTTGCTTCGAGACCGTGCGTGGCCAACAAAACCAGACTACCATCGGCTTCGATACGATACAGGCTGCATACATCGCTGCCCAAGGACTCACTAATCTGATCTACAATCACTTTTACCTGATCGACTGGCGTCGAAACCAGTGAGACTTCCTGGACAATGCGCGTCAGTTCAGTGATAGCGTCTTTCATTCACACTCTCTAATAACAAGCTAAGCATTCGGTCAAAATCAACAGCCCGCGATTGGGCTGCTAAAAACCAATAAAACGGCACTGCTACTTACAGGGTTTCTGCCTTGCGCTGCCCCAAGAGATACTCTTTCTCAGGGTCTACCACTAGCTTGCCATTCATGGCTTCGCGACCCAAGAGCATCAAATAAGACATACTCGAACGGTCAGTCAGGGTAACTTCGATGGGCCAGCTTCGTTCCCCAATACAAATGGTCGTATCTATCACATAGCGTTTTTCTTTTTCGGCATTGGAGCTTTTAATCACCCGACGCTCTTTCACTTTCGCGGCCCGGCGCACAACGCGAGACACATTGTGAATATCAGGGTGAATATCAAAGCTGACCCACTCTTCGCCTTCGCGCTCTTCAACATTGATATTATCAACATGCAAAGACGAGGTTTTGGCGCCCGTGTCGACCCGTATATTCAATGAGTTAATAAACAGTTCCGGCAAGTCACACTCTTCAATTGCTCCGACTACCAGTTTATCTTCATACATGTTCATGTTTATGACTTTCCTAAAATCCCGGTTCATTCATCGTCAGGTTTTCTTGCAACAGCTCAATATTTTCGGCCACGTTATCGGGGTGTTTGAAATAGGCAATGTGATACATCGCCTCACCTTCCTGCGTTAGTGGTATATTCTGCTTGCCAATCACAATACCTTCAGCGTTACTGACCACGGTACCGGTCGTCTCACCAAAGGGGTCTTTCACGATTGCCAGTACATCGCCTTTGGCAACGTAGTCGCCCAGCTTACGTTTGTGCGAGACAAAACCACTTTCTGTCGCGCGAACCCAGCCGCTTTGCCTTGCTACAAAGGGTTCAACAGGCGGCGTTTTACGCTTGACCTTGGGCAGCATTTTTAACTCGCGCATTACATTAATAATGCCGCGATAGCCCGCTCTGATCGAAAACTCGTCGAAGCGAAGGGCTTCGCCCGCTTCATATAGCAGGATTCTGATCCCCTGCTCACTTGCACTTTGGCGCAGCGAGCCGTCGCGTAAATTCGCATTCAACAAGACCGGGACACCGAAGGCTTTTGCTAAGGCCCGTGTTTCTTCGTCGTCCAGATTTGCCCGTATCTGCGGCAGATTAGTACGGTGAATCGCACCGGTGTGTAAGTCGATACCGTAATCACACTTGGCAACAACTTCATTCAAAAAGGTATGTGCGATTCGCCCAGCCAAAGAGCCACGACTTGAGCCAGGGAAGGATCGGTTCAAGTCGCGCCTGTCGGGTAAATAACGGCTCTGGTTCAACACTCCGTAGCCATTAACAAAGGGCACCGCTACCAAGGTACCTTT
>JBFJVR010000146.1:0-6616 GCA_041624095.1 Oleiphilaceae bacterium | reverse complement strand
GCGCTGGGGTATCGAGGCCGCTGAGGCTGTTTACGTTGGCGACTTCCTGTACGATATTCTGGCGGCGAAAAATGCGGGTATGGCTTCGTGCCTGCTGGTCGAGAATGAGCTACCCGATTACGCAGGTGAAGCCGATGTGATATTTTCGGGTTTTGACGAATTCATTGCCGTACTCAACCAGACTTTCGGTGGCCCGCCCAGCTCAACTATAAACTAAGTGATGCGCGTGATCATTGAACAGCAAAGCCCATCTTATACTGCCTACATAGTTGCGCGCCTAGCGAGTTGCGGATGGCGCGAACTTGGATACACGATAGATAGAAACCATATTTTTTACCCATGATGCAGCATAACGAATCTGAACTCTCCCAAAAAATGGCTACTCTCTACGAACGCTTGGCGAACGAAGAGGATGCCCGGGTCTGTAAGGAAATTTCGGACCGCGCCTGCCGTGAAGTTCCCGGGAATTTTTTTCTCATACTGCTTAGCCAGATACTTAGCAAACTTTCTGATGCACTGGCGAGTACCAAAATCGTATTGCCATGGTTGATGGCGCAGTCAGGAGTCCCCGCCTTTTTTACTGGCCTGTTAGTGCCGATCCGTGAATCAGGGTCTTTGTTGCCTCAATTAGTGCTTGGCAGCGTGGTGCGTTCCTATGCACTGCGAAAGTGGTTCTTTGTGGCCGGAGCAGTGGTTCAAGGAATCTGTATTGCGGCCATCGCTTGGGTTGCGGCGGCATTAAACGGTGTAGAAGCAGGACTGGCGGTCGTATCTTTACTGGTGCTGTATAGCCTGGCGCGAGGCTTGTGCTCTGTGGCTTCGAAAGATGTGTTAGGCAAAACGGTGCCGAAAACCCGTCGCGGTTTATTGTCGGGATTGGCGGCCAGCGCGTCGGGTCTGGTGACGGTCCTGGTGGCTCTACTAATGCTGTTTGAACTCACGCCCGGTGACGACTCCGCGATGTACTTACTACTGTTTTTTGCTGCCGGCTTATGGTTTATCGCCGCACTGTGTTATGCCCGTATTGCAGAGTATAGCGGAGCGAGTGAAGGAGGAGGGAATGCGCTCAAAGAAGCTCTGGCACGGCTTAATCTGCTTAAAACGGATGGCGCTTTTAGACGCTTTGTAATTGTACGAAGTTTATTGATGAGTTCGGGCTTAGCTGCCCCGTTTTTTATATTGCTGTCGAACCCACAGGGAGCCGCGGGCTCGCTCGTCAACTTGAGCCTTTTTCTTCTTGTTGCCGGGCTGGCGAGCCTGATCAGTGGTCGCATTTGGGGTCAGTTTGCCGATGTAAGCAGCCGTAAGGTGATGCTTTACTCAGGCTTGTTGACAGCCATGCTTTGCTGCGCAGCCAGCATCATGGCGCACTTTGCGGAGCAATTGGAGGTGAGGTGGGTGCTGTTGCTGTACTTTATACTGTCGATTGCACATCAGGGCGTGCGCTTGGGCCGAAAAACCTATGTGGTGGACCTTGCCGAAGGTAATCGGCGCACCGACTACGTGGCGGTGAGCAATACCCTTATTGGCGTCGTGCTGCTGATTTTCGGAGCTGTAAGCGCACTGGTGGCGCAGTTTTCCTTGTTGGCTGTGTTTATCTTATTTGCGCTAAGCAGCAGCGCCGCATTCGTTTATGGGCAGCGCTTACCCGAAGCGTAAAACACGGAGCTGAATTCTGCTTAGCTAGTCGCGGCTTTATTGCTTATCAGCCTTTTGCCGAGTTTGCTTAGCGAAGCCTGGCGATGGTTAATAAGTACATATAGGCAAGGTGTCATCCATAGAGACAGCATAATAGAAAACCCCACGCCACCGGCGATCACCACAGCCAGCGGTGGCCAGAACTCTCCACCGACAAAAAGAATCAAGGGGATAAAGCCGGCTACAGTGGTTAAGGTGGTGCTGAGTATATGGCGCGCACAACTCATTGTTTCGGTGACAACTGCTGCGTGGTCACCAGCTTTGGCATCGGGGTTAGCCCTTATTGATGCCAGCACCACGATTGATCCGTTGATGGCTACGCCAATCAAACCGGTTACCCCCAGCAGCGGGTTAAAGCCAATCGCATAGCCGCTTATCCACAGCGATAGCAAGCCGAAACCCGCAGACAGCACAGCAACCAAGCCAATCATGCCGGCCATGGCAAAGCTGCGAAACGCCAGTACCAGCGAGGTGATCATTAGTAGTATCAATACCGGGAAGTGCGCTGCAAGTGAGGCGTTTGCAGCCGCGCTTTCTTCGGCATCGCCACCTATTTGCCAGCGATAGCCTTCGGGTAATTGCCAGTTCCGGGCTTCAATGCTGGCGACAATCTGGTTGCTCAGGTCAATGGGGGTGATGTCGGATGCAAGATAAGCATGAATAATATTCACGCGTTCGCCGTTACGTCGAGTAATAGATGGGCTTTCTGGGGTCAGTGATAACTCGCCGAACGCTTCTGCCGGGGCCCACCCTCCTGCCGGCAATGTTAGGGGGAAAGCTTTTAGGTCTTCGATGTTCTTATGTTCCTGATTTGCAAAGGTGACGCGTACGGGCAGTGTGACTATATCTTCTAGAATGCTACCCGCAGGTACTCCTTCGTAAGCATGTCGCAATTGCGAGGCCATTTCACCCAGACGCAGCCCGACTTCACCGAGTGCGGTTTCGTTCGCATCAAACCAGACTTTAGCTTCACCGGGTTTGACGCTGGCTTGGGTGTGAAGCGTGCCTTTCTGTTCCGCGATGATAGTGCGGAGTTCTTCGCCTAGTTTGCGTAGCGTATCGGTTTCTGGCCCGAATATGCGGAATTCTACTGGCGCCTCAACAGGCGGACCCTGAGCAAAGGCTTTTGCAACCACTTGCACCTGAGGAAATGCGTCATCCAGTTCTTGCTGTAATTCGTCGATCAATATTGCGGCATGGTCAGAGGTATCTGTGGTGACAACGACTTCGGCATAGAACGGCGAGTTACTGTTGTTCATCAACTGGTTGTAATAGAACGAGGGGATGCTGTCGCCGAGAGACCACACTGTCTGTAGTACACTCCGCTTTGCACGAATATGCGCATCGATTTCTTTAACAACTTCATGAGCGGCGGGGACTTGGGTGTTTTGCGGGAACCAGATGCGCACTTCGAACATATCGCGGTCGGCAGAAGGGAAGAACACTTTTGGTAATGTGCCAACCAAAGCAAAGCCGGAAAAAGCGAGCACGGCACAAAACAATATCGCGCGCCGCGGCTTTAACAGGCTGCGTTGCAAAAACTGCTTGAAACTCCGAGCATGCGCCTTTGACTGAATACCTACCTGCCACCAGCTTTCAGATACAGCCGTTACGCCAGAGCGTTTCTTTTTGCTCTCGAGCCATGCGCTAATCGAAGGAATCACTGTCATTGAAAGGCAGAACGAAAAGACCAGCGCGAGAATGACGCTGACCGAAATCGAGCCAATGAAGTCACCCGCGTTGCCGGAGATCAACAGAATCGGCATAAAGGCGAGTATGGTGGTGACGGTCGAGGCCAACAAGGGCATGAACAGGTGGTCCAGTGAGGCATCAATCGCGGCGACAGGGCTTAAGCCTTGCTGCATGCGACTGCGTACTTCGTCGGTCATGACAATGGCGTTGTCGATTAACAAGCCGATCGCTATGATCATTCCGAACATCGACATCTGTTGAATTTGCATGTCGAGTAAGCGCAGTGAAAACAATACACAGGCGGCAGAAAGTGGCAGCGACATCGCGACGATTAAACCTGAGCGCCAGCCCATAAATAGCAACACGACAAGCAGCACCGCGGCGATGCCTGCGAGCAGGTTAAGCCCCAGTGTTTGCAAGCGGTCTTCGGTGTAATTGGCCTGCTCAAAGATGGTGTCGATCGCTATTTTTCTGCCGATCTGCGCACTGAGCTTGGTGATTTCGTTTTCAACGGCAGAGGTCCAAGGTCTGATCTGGCTTTGTACCTTGATGCGTGCAGCGACAAGTATGACACGCTCATCGTTCAAACGGGTCATGGTGCTTTCTGGTACTCGGTGTGTCTTTTCGATGTGGGCAATGTCGCCTAAACGCAGGTCGTTCTGGCCGCTTATTACAGGTATACGCTTAATACGCTCTACAGAATCGAATTCGCCGCGTATTTCGATTGAGGTGAGCGTTTCATCGCCCACTAGGCGACCCGCTACCTGCTTGCTGTCCGACCCCCTAAGGACGTTTGCCAGATCGGCTATAGATAAACCCAGTTCGGCCAGTTCGCCCGGTTCAACTTCAACTCTTATTTCTTCCTCGGGCGCCCCGTGCACGCTCACGTATTCGGTGCCGGATACCGCTTCGATGCGGTCTTTAAGCGTGGCGGCGATACGGTTCATCAAACTAAGCTCAGGTGCGCCTTCGCCAGCCCAGCGTATCGCGTTAATGTAGGTGTAGGCGTAGGCGATGTTCTGTTCTTCGCGCACTTTTGAGGGAGAGGCCTGTGTAGGCAAATTACGGCTGGCGTCTTTGACTCTGTCGCGTATCCGCGCAATGATCTGCCGGTTATTGCTGGCGTCAACTTTGTCTTCCAACTCTATCGCGAGAATAGAGACATTGGCTCGCGAGGTGGAATTAATATTTTTGATTTCTGAAATACTAGCCAGCTCCGACTCCAGAACTTCGGTAATAGAGGACTCAACCAATCGGGCTGATGCTCCGGGGTACTCCGTGACGATAGAAATATGTCGTTGGGTGATGCGAGGGTCTTCTATTTTAGGGAGCGAATTCCAGGCCGAAATGCCTGTCGCGACGATGACGATCAGCGTCATCATCAGCAGATGCGGGTTACGAAAAAAGGCAGATCCGAACCGCGTTGAACGACTTTGTTGAGGCGCAGGAGGGGTCATAGGCAGACTCTCGGTAAAAACAGAAAAGAAGCGCGACGAATTAGTGTGCTTGGCTCAGTTGATGGTCGTTATCTATGGTGACGTGCTGACCCTCTACTATACGATGCGTCGCCCTTCCGACTACATAGGGTACCTGGCTTGGGCTGAGACCGGCTGACACTAAAGCCTTGTCGCCAGAAACGCGGGCCAAAACGACCACTGCGCGAGTTATACGGGCATCAGTATTCTTGGCGATCTTCTTGTTGAGGCTGTCGCTATCGCTTGCCCCTGTTGTGGCCGTGACGTTTGGCTCGGCAAGATACACCGACCATAAACCGCGGCCAAACTCTGTTAGTGCACTTAGCGGGAGCCAAACACCGTTTTCTGGTTGCATGGGGCCCATTTCTATTTCCAGTATTTCTCCGGAGATTAACAGCGGCGCATCGGCCTCGGGCCTAAGGTAAAGCTCAGACACGCGTCGTGCGGCCACACTCAGGTTAACGCGGTCAACCCGTGTGCTGAAGTCACCTTCGTCGTGACGTACATGAACTCGCGTGCCGGGCGTAAGCTTTTTAGCCTTGGCTAAGGGGATACTGACTTTAATTTCGGGGTTGCCGGTTTGTTCGAGAAGAAACAAAGGCGCACCAACAACCGCCGTTTTGCCGACGTCGCCCAAACGATCAATGACCACGCCGTCGAAGGGCGCGTAAAGTCGAGAGCGTTCTAGTTCAACATCGATACTATTGAGCTGCGCTCGCACAACATTCACCTCGGCTTCTGCGGCATCGCGTCGTTGCCTTGCTTCATCGAGGGCCTGATCGGAAACACTACCAGAGCGTTTTAAACCCTCGGTGCGCTGCAAAGAAGATAGCGCCAGTTTGAAGTTTGCGTCAGCACGTTCAGCTTGTGCTTTTAGCTCGGCCTGGCGCGCTTCGAGTCTGTCAGTATCCAGTTCTGCGAGTAAGTCACCCTGTTGAAAGCGTTCGCCCTCTCGTTTGGTGATGGCGATGACTCGGCTGGATACATCGAAGCCAATTTCGACGCGCTGGCCAGCTTCAACACGGCCGATGTAATGCTCGGAGGCAAGAGGGGCCAGCACGCCCTGATCGCCCAGAGTCTCAACCTTCAGTGGTAGCTGCTTGTCGCTCGCATTGCCTTGGGTGTGGGCGACCCGGCTTGCGCCTAATGCGACGATCAGTACGCAAAAGAACAGCAAAACAACAAAGACCGGAGAGTGGAGTAATGTCTGTAAGTGTGCGGATTTTGCTTGCATAGTCATACCTGTTGTAGGTGAACTTTTCTGCGGGACAGGCCGTATTCTACGCTTAGTCAGCCACTTGAGTCGAAGGACTTGGTTAATTTATAGCAGATTGCTGTGTTCCATAATTGGAAAAGTCTGGGTTTATATTTGCTAGTAATGGTTTAATTGGCTGCAAGTGTGGGCTGAATGTGCCTTTAGTGCGTAACTGTTGTGGCCATAAACGTCTTATCTGGGTTAGCTAGACAGACTGGATATCGGCATAAAAGTTCGTTACCGTAAATTTATGCTTAAGAACGCGACTTGTTTTAACCCCTACCTAACATGGAGTACCCGATGACCTCAGCTAACGCTCAACAATGGTTGCCAAAACGCAGCCGTACCGACCAAGGCTCGATGCGGCGAGTGGGAGTAGAGATCGAATTGGCAGGTATTAAACCGGATGACGTGCTGCAAGAAATGCAGCGTATGTTTGGCGGACGTATAAACAGCAAAACCATGTTTGAATACGAGCTTGAAGGTTCAGATCTGG
>JBFJVR010000145.1:0-6617 GCA_041624095.1 Oleiphilaceae bacterium | reverse complement strand
TCCCCCGAGCGGATTGTCAGACATTTGCAGCAGGTTTTGTCGGCAGAAGAGGTCGGTTTTGAAGAGCCTGCACTCTGGGCGCTCGCACGCGCAGCAGACGGTAGTATGCGTGATGCCTTGAGCCTGACAGATCAGGCGATAGCTTACGGTAATCACCAGCTTTCGGAAGCCGGTGTCAGTGCGATGCTGGGTACGGTCGATCAGAAAAGAATCTACCGTATACTTGATGCATTGGTTAAGCACGATGCCAGCGCAGTTCTGGAAGAAGTTAATGCGCTGGCGGAATTCTCTCCGGACTATAGCTCGGTATTGGCCTCACTGGTTGCGATTTTGCATCGTGTCAGTGTTGAGCAAGCCGTGCCCGGTGCAACGGATAACGCGATGGGCGACCAGCAGCAGGTGATCAAACTTGCTAATCAGCTCTGCGCTGAAGACCTGCAGTTGTTTTATCAAATTGCCTTGGTTAGCCGTAAAGATTTAGCCATCACCCCCGACCCTAAAGCGGGCCTCGAAATGGCGCTCTTGCGTATGCTTGCATTTAAATTGCAAGTTCCCGAAAAGGGCGAAATTGAAGACTTGCCTGAGAGCTCTGCGCCTTCGGAACAGACCTCGGAGTCTACACAGAGCCTTCCCCAGCCTGCTGTTTCTGCAGCGCCGATACCGGCAGAAAATATCGAGCCTCGGCAAGAACCCGCTGGGAGCGCCGGGTTAAACGAAGCCCATGCAGAAAACGCTAATCAGAAGAATGAACCTGAAGTGACGTTGGCTGAAGCTGAGACTCAGCATGATACGCCCCCGGTTTCGTCAGGAGTAAAGGCTGATGGAGGGGAGGGAGAGTCCATGTCCCTGAGTCATGCGGCGCTCGTTGAACCGCCTGAGGGTTTTGCTCCTCCTATTGAAGCCTATGGTGATGTGCCACATGAACCCGTTGATGACCTAGGTCCGGCGGGTTGGTTGGATGTATCACCCCCTGCCGAAAACAGCTTGGCAGAGAGCAAAAAAAAAACACCACTGAATGGCCCTGAAGCCGAAGCCAGAGCGATTCCTCCCGCAAGCGGAGCGCACGAAGAGGGCAAATCTCAGGCCGCAGTGGCTGAGCAGTTAGGAGGCGAACAAAGATCGGGTGGCGATGTTAGTGGCACCGATAGCGTCAATACGGCGGCAAAGTCTAATACCGACTTTTGGCCATTGTTAGCGGGTTCTCTTGGAGTGACGGGTATGACTCAGAACCTGTTGCTTAATATGGTGCTTGAACAGCAGCCAGAGCTCTGTGAGCTTTATGTTGATGCAGGGCATTTCAGGCTGTTGAATGACAGTCATGAACGGCGCATCGAAGCTGCGGTTAAAAGTCATTTTGGTCAGGACATCACGCTAAGGTTTAAAGAAGGGCTACAGCCCGGGCATGAAACACCTATGATGTGGCGGGAACGTCGTAAGGCAGAAATGCTGGTAGAGGCGAAACAAACAATTCAGCGTGATCCAAATGTAGTGCAGCTGATCGAAGCGTTCGATGCAGCTATTATTGAAGACAGTATTCGGCCGCTTGGCGAGTTAGGCTAATCATATTAACTACTGAAGGCGGGCCAAGAGTCCAAAATAGAGGAGAGTAGCCATGTTTGGTAATGGCAATATGGGCGACCTGATGAAACAGGCCCAGAAGATGCAAGAGCAGCTTCAGAAGCAGCAGGAAGAATTAGCAAGCGCAGAAGTCACCGGCGAATCGGGCGCGGGGATGGTAAAGGTTGTAATGAATGGTCGTCATGATGTGCGCAAAGTGGATATAGACTCGTCTTTGTTAACTGAAGATAAAGAAATTCTGGAAGATCTTCTGGCAGCTGCGGTAAATGACGCCGTGCGCCGTATTGAAGAAAAAAACAAAGCAAGTATGTCGGGTTTGGCTGCGGGAATGGGTATGCCGCCAGGCTTTAAGATGCCGTTTTAAAAGCGGGTAGCTTTAGCCGAATTTAAAGGTGTTAAAGGGTGTCGTGCTTACGACAAAAGCCCGAAGCCGCGTTTGGTGTGTTAGTTGGATATGAAAAGAGGGTCAGTAGTGCTAGATATCACGGGGTCGGATCAATGAGTTTTGGTCCTGTCATTGACCAGTTAATAGATTCGCTTCGGGTATTGCCGGGGGTAGGTCAAAAAAGTGCGCAGCGCATGGCCATGCACTTACTGGAAAGAGATCGCCGGGGTGCAGGGAAGTTAGCCGCAGCGCTAAAAACAGCGGTAGAACAGGTTGGTCATTGCAGGCAGTGCCGTAACTTGTCTGAGCTGGATGAGTGCCGGATTTGTCGTGATCAGAATCGGGATGCGAAGGTACTCTGTATTATCGAATCACCTTCGGATCTGATCGCAATTGAGCAGTCTCAGCATTACAAGGGAAAGTATTTTGTTTTGGCGGGCAGCATGTCGCCAATAGATGGTCGCGGACCTGAAGAAATTGGTATTCCTCAGTTACTTGAACGCGTTCGGGAAAGCGGCGTTGCCGAATTGATACTGGCGACTAATCCAACCATCGAAGGTGAAGCCACTGCGCAATATATTGCCGAACGTGTAAAGGCCGATGGAGTCCTCGTAACGCGTTTGGCGCATGGTATTCCGCTAGGTGGTGAGTTGGGTTATGTCGATGGTGGAACCTTAAGCCACGCTTTTGCGGGCAGGAAGCCCTTGCCCGATGCCTGAGCAAATCGACAAAGCTTATCAGTGGGTGAGTTCTGATGCCGACCTGCAGGCTTGGGTTGGGCGGTGGCAGCAAAGCAAGTTTGTCGCCATAGATACCGAGTTTATGCGTTCGAATACCTTCTATGCCAAACCCGGGCTGATACAAGTAGCCGATGCAGACGATATTTGTCTTGTTGACCCACTCGAAATACAGGATCTTGCGCTCTTCGCGCCTCTATTGAGTAACGGAGATGTTGTGAAGATCATGCATTCGATGAGCGAAGATGTAGAGTTGCTGCTCAACGTCACAGGGGAATTGCCCAAGTGCGTGTTCGATACGCAGATCGCAGCGGCTTTTCTCGGTTATGGTCCTTCTCTCGGTTACCAGGCTCTGGTTGAGAAAGTGCTCGGGCATGAATTGGATAAAAGTGAAACCCGTTCCGATTGGTTGCAGCGCCCATTGAGTGACAAGCAGCTGCATTATGCCGCGAAAGATGCCGAGTATTTAATAGAGTTGTTCCAATCGTTAAGGAAGAAGCTCGAAGACGCGCACTTACTCGATGCCGTCATGGAAGAAAGTGACATGGCTATTGGTCAGAGTCAGGATTCATGGAGCCACCCGGAGCTGGCCTATCTCAAAATCAGAGGAGGTTGGGACCTAAAGCCAAGTCGACAGCGTTTACTGAAAAAACTGGTGTTATGGCGCGATCAGGCAGCTCGTGAATATAACGTGCCCAAGCCTTGGGTGTTTGGCGATGCGCAACTGGTGCAAATCGCGCAATGGAAACCCACGCAGATCCACGCATTGCATAAATTAGAAGGCGTAAGGCCTAAATCTATCCGTTTATACGGCAAGGAAGTACTGCAGCTGCTGGCGTCTTTTGAGGATGATGAACAAGAAGGCTTCATCAGTATCGATAAACCCATCAAAGGGGAAGAGCTCAAGGTTTACAAACGTTTGCGCTCGGTGGTCGAAAAAGCGGCCGAAGAAAGTGGTATTGCAGCGCAATTGCTTGGCTCCAGAAAAATGCTTGAGCGCTTGGTGATAAGTTGGTTGCGCCACGGTAAACGGGACTTACCCAAAGAGTTTAAAGGCTGGCGAGAGCCCATTGTTGGCAATTTACTGTATGAACGCATGAAGGCGGAAATCGAAATTTATGACTGAGTATACTTCTGAATCCAAGCGTTTTTGCTCGGTATATAAGAGCAGCAAGAAGCAGGAGATGTATCTTTATGTGGATCGAAAAACCGAGGTGGCGTCGTTGCCAGAAGGTTTGTTAGGCATCTTCGGGGCGCCTGTACATGTGCTGGATTTAGTGCTGACACCAGAAAAAAAGCTCGCCAGGGCAGATGCCGGAAAGGTGTTGGCCGATATTGCGAGCAACGGTTTTTACTTGCAGATGCCTCCGGCCCCGGAGGGTGAAATGCAAAATCTGCACCCCGCACCAAAAGATTCCCTACATGGCTGAGAGTGCCGCATTCTGGCGAGAAAAAACTCTGCAGCAAATGAGCGCTGAAGAATGGGAGTCCCTATGTGATGGCTGCGGTAAATGCTGTCTGCACAAGTTAGAAGATGAAGACAGTGGTGAGTTGTTGTTGACCAGTGTTGCGTGTGCGTATCTGGATTGCGACGCGTGTCGATGTACTGTCTACCCAGAAAGAAAATCCTACGTTCCGGAATGCCTTACTTTGCGGCCCGAGCATCTTGACGAGTTGCGCTGGCTGCCCGCAAGTTGTGCTTATCGCCTATTATACGAAGGAAGTGATCTGCCGAGTTGGCACCCATTAGTGAGTGGCAGTCGAGAGAGCGTGCACGCCAACCAGATTTCGGTGCGAAACAAGGTTATCAGCGAGACTGAGGTAGATGAATCAGATTGGGATCTCTACATCATCGATTCCATCGAATAAATGTCACGGATATAATTCACTGGCAAGACTTTAATTGGAGAAAAACCTTGGATATCCCTGCTTATCTCACTGCGTGGGTGTTGTATCTTTTATCAGCTACGGGTTTGGTGCTGGTGTTTTGGCGGATGACGCGATCAATCAAGCTGCGCAGGACGCGTCGCGTACTTCGAAGTTTGGCCGCGGTTATCTTGTTTACACCAATTAATATATCGCAGCAGGGGCTGTGGTTGGCCCCTGCTTATCTGGTTGGCGCTTACGACTGGGTGTTAGGTGATTACGCACGATCCTTGCAGGCGGCAATGTATTTGTCTGCGGCGTTTACGCTGCTGATAGTTGTTATCCTGCTTGAGTCGGTATTGCGACGCTTGCTAGGCATGGGGCGCGAATAGATGGACGAAGTTAAGCCTCTGGCATGTGGTCTTTATGAGCATTACAAAGGAGCGCATTACGAAGTGCTCGGGCGCGCACAGCATAGCGAAACCGAAGAGTGGTTGGTGATCTACCGCGCACTTTACGGCAGTTTTGGCTTATGGGCTCGGCCGCAAAGTATGTTCGAAGAGCAAGTAAAGGTTGAGGGCAAGCTCGTAGCGCGTTTTCGTTTGCTTGAGGAGCGTCCATCTACGATCAGTTAAACGCTAATGAAAACAGATACTAAGCCCTTCAAAGCTAGAAGTTCCTTTCAAAATACGATTGTTGTTACTGTAAAACCTGCTATAAATTAAATAGGATCGGGTTATTGTCAGCTGTTCGAGCAGGTACCCGGAGTAGAAGTATCAGAGGGTTATATGACGTCGATGTTCCGTTTTATTCGTAAATTTTCATATTGGGTTGTTACGCTAGCCATGGTACTGGTCACTGCCAGTACTTCGGCCGAGGAAGCTGCTTCAACCATAGAGCCGGGTGCGGACGTTCGTCTGTTGATCGATATATCCGGCAGTATGAAAAAAAATGATCCTGCAAACCTGAGAATCCCTGCAGTAAACCTTCTAACCGAATTGATTCCCGATGGCGATAAGGCTGGTGTCTGGACCTTTGGGCAGTGGGTTAATAACCTTATTGCTCATGGTGTGGTGAGCGACGCGTGGCGTTTAAGTGCGAAAGAGCAGGCCAAGAAGATTAATTCCGTGGCCTTGTTTACCAACATTGGCGGAGTGCTCGAAAAAGCATCAGACGATTTTTATAAGGATCAGGAGTTCTCCAATACGCACTTTATTTTGCTAACGGACGGTATGGTCGATATTGATAAAGATCCGAAGAAGAATGCCGCCGAGCGAGACAGAATTCTTAATACCCTTATTGATCGTTTGGCTGGTAAAGGGGCCAAAGTACATACAGTAGCCTTGTCTGCTAATGCAGACCGCTCGCTTATGGATAAAATGGCGATAAAAACCGGTGGTCAGTCAGCGGTAGCCGAAACACCTGAAGATTTGACGCGGATATTTTTGCAAGCGCTGGATCAGGCTGTACCAAGCGAACAGGTGCCAATTGAAGGTAATAGTTTCGCAATTGACTCGAGTATTGAAGAATTTACTGCCCTGATTTTTCGTGGAGAAGGGTCTGTTCCAACCGAGATCGTTGGTCCGGATGAGACAGTCTATAGCTACGCTGCCCATGGCGATGAGGTGAAGTGGTATCAAGATCAGGGTTATGACCTGATAACGGTCGAAAGGCCTTTAGAGGGAAGCTGGACTATTAAAGCGGATGTTCAGCCCGATAGCCGGGTTACGGTAGTGAGTAATCTACAGTTGCAGGTAACCAAGCTGCCGAGCAACTTCTTCCCGGGTGACCCTTTAGATGTTGAGGTCAGTTTTACCGAGGATGGACAACGCGTAACAAGCAAAGAATTCTTATCGCTGCTCGACGTGAAGCTTAATCTTAAAACGCACGATAATAAGCAGGGCACCAAAACTATTTCTGATCCTGCGAATCCTCCACAGGATGGCGTTTATCGCGATGCTATCCGCAAACTGAAAGAAGTCGGGCAATACGAGCTAACCGTATTGGTCGATGGTAAAACCTTCAAGCGTCAAAAGCGTCAGGTGATCAAT
>JBFJVR010000144.1:0-6625 GCA_041624095.1 Oleiphilaceae bacterium | reverse complement strand
GGCTACATGGCAATGAATATCGGTGCCAATGATGTTGCAAACAATGTGGGGCCGGCGGTTGGCTCTAAGGCCTTAACCCTATTTGGCGCGATTATTATCGCCGCTATTTTTGAGGCATTAGGGGCCCTGGTAGCGGGTGGCGAAGTGGTTAGCACAATTAAAAAGGGGATCATTTCACCTGAAAGTATTACCGATACCAATACTTTTATCTGGTTGATGGTGGCTGCCTTGCTTGCGGGGGCTTTGTGGTTGAACCTCGCGACGATACTTGGCGCTCCGGTATCGACAACTCACTCTATTGTGGGAGGCGTGCTTGGTGCAGGCATTGCGGCTGGAGGCTGGGCGATAGCCAACTGGGATAAAATGGGTGCCATCGCTGCAAGTTGGGTGATTTCACCCGTGTTGGGAGGATTAATCGCCGCCGGATTCCAGTTCTTTATCAAGAAAAAAATTATCTACCAAACAGACAATCTCGAAGCCGCGCGCCGCGTTGTTCCTTATCTGTTAGGTATTATGGCATGGGCCTTTTCGACCTATTTGGCGCTCAAGGGCTTAAAGAAATTGTGGAAACTCGATTTTCAAACGGCCGCTCTGATTGGTTTTGCGGTGGCCGTAATGGTGATTGCGATAGTTCGACCTTTAATTAATAAGGCTTCCAAGAAGCTGGATAATAACCGCGATGGTGTAAACAGCCTGTTTACCATTCCACTGGTGTTTGCGGCGGCTTTGTTGAGCTTCGCGCACGGTGCGAATGATGTTGCGAACGCGGTAGGTCCTTTAGCGGCGATCAATGATGCGATTGTAAATTCAGGGATCAGCACTAAAGCGGCTATTCCTTTGTGGGTAATGATGATCGGGGCTTTGGGTATTGGCTTGGGCTTGATGCTCTTTGGTCCTAAATTGATCAAAACCGTCGGCACTGAAATCACCGAACTGGATAAAACTCGGGCATTTTGTGTCGCGATGGCCGCAGCTATCACGGTGATTATTGCTTCTCAGCTTGGGCTGCCGGTGAGTTCTACGCATATTGCAGTGGGTGGCATCTTCGGTGTGGGCTTTTTGCGTGAGTACCTGAAGACGAGTTATGCAAGCCAATTGCACCAGATAATCGATCAGCATGAGGGCGAAGAGAAAGCACGTCTCAAGGTGTTTCTCGATAACTTCAAGAATGCCTCGGTCGAAGAAATGGAGCAGATGCTTAAAGAAGCGAAGCAGAACAAGGCCGAGCTTGGGCTCAAAAAGAAAGAGCGTAAGCGTCTGAAAAAGCTTTACAGTGAGAAGCTGGTTAAGCGCTCCGCATTCAAGAAAATTATTGCAGCATGGTTGATTACTGTTCCTGCCTCAGCAGGCTTGGCCGCAGGCCTGTTTCATGTATTGAAAGACCTGCCTGTCTCATAGTCAAAAGCCGGTTGCTCAGTCTTATTCGCAGTAACCGGCTTTACCTATTGTGGTTTTAGCGCTAGCTTAATGAGAAGCAAATGCTGTTTTGTTCATACAGAAGTCGTCGCCCTGAAAGCGATTGATGTTATTGAAGCAACGGCGATTGGTTAGCTGGAATTAAGGAGAGTGAGATGCCGAAAGAAAGAGTCGAATCGTTAATTACAGATCTTCACGAGCGCTTTGGAGACGACTTACCGAGCCCGCAACAGCAGGAACTCATGGCTCAATTACAAGCTCATATTCATGACTTGGGTGAAGCCGAACCTGTAGAACCGGATTTTCTCGAAGCAGTTGAAGTGTATCTTGCCGAGATAGAAGGCGAGCACCCAAAAGCAGCCGCAGTCGTTCATCAGATTCTTGATACGCTGCGCAATATAGGCGTGTAAGACATCTTGTTTGTCGCGTAAATTTCGAAATTTGTGAACACCTTCCCGTCTATTTAGTCTGACTTCCCCCATTTGGGGGATTCCCCCCCTTATTATTCCTATGGCACTATTTTCTCCGGATTGACCGAAATATTTTGGTCTCAACCGGAAAATAAACATAAGAATTCCGTACCCAATCCGCAGGAAGCAAGCGCTCTTTTCAATGGTGTGGCACACGTAAAAAGCCAGGCAGTCGCTGTTAGTTTAGTATCGAGCACACATGGACCGTTCATACGGTTGTTCAACTTCAGGTTGATACTCACTACAAAAATAACTCGTGGGATAAACATAATGAAAAGCTCAAATCGAACTAGTTCGTATCGTAAATTACTGTGGGCCATGCTCGCGGTGTGCACTTTCTATAGTGCTCAAGCCAGTGCTATATGCTGGTGGTGGCAAGACTGTACAGCCTATAAAACCAAGTACCCGATAGTCTTGGTTCACGGTGTGTCAGGCTTTGACTCTATACTCGGCATAGATTACTTCTATGGTGTACGTAGCGCCTTGCAAGAGCGCGGAGCCAAAGTCTATTCACCAAACCTAACTGCCTGGGAAGACGCTTATGTGCGTGGTGAACAGTTGGTGAGCTATCTGGAAAACTTGCGCGCAGCTACCGGCAAGCAGAAGTTTAACCTGATGGGTCACAGCCTTGGCGGGCCTACTGTACGCTATGCCGCGGGTGTGCGCCCTGATTTAGTCGCCTCAGCAACCACGATCAATGCGGTAAACTTCGGTTCTGATTTTGCCGACGTTGCACGTGGTTTAGTGCCTGTGGGCGGTGGCACAGAAGCATTTGTAGAAGGCGCTTTGAATCTTTTGGGTGATGTTATCGACTTCTTGTCAGGTAATCCGTCTTATGCACAAGATGCCTTGGATTCTGTTACTTTTATGACCAGTGCAGGTGCCAACGAGTTTAACCAGTACTTTCCTGATGGCAAGCCAAGCTCACGTTGTGGCGAAGGTGCTGCCAAAGTTAACGGCGTACGCTACTACTCGTGGGGCGGTGATGCGACCTTTACCAATGCCTTGGATATCTCGGATGCCTTTTTGGTATTTGCAGGTGCGGTTATCAGCGGCGCAAACGATGGCTTAGTGGAGCGTTGTGACCAGCATTGGGGTGATGTTATTGGTACGCGTTACAACATGAACCACCTTGACGCTGTAAACCATATTTTCGGTATACATCACTTGTTCGAGACTGATCCGCTTACCTTGTACAAAAACCAAGCCAAGCGTCTTAAGTCAGCAGGCCTATAAGTGCTCGTAACCCGGCTTTAGTCGTCGGGTTCAAGAGGGGCGTAATATCCGCCCCTCTTACTTAAGCAGCTTAAGTAGAAAATATGGGCAGCCATGCTGGCATGAACTGCTCGCACGGGTTCTAAGTAAAGAGGTAAGCAATATGAAACAAGTACAGCAAAAAGTTGTTCTTTCGCGTCAAGTCTGGCTTGTACTTGCTAGTTTGTGCAGTATTTTGCTTATCTGTTCGTATGCCGTTTTTAAGAATGACCAGCAAACAAAACAGCATGCTAGCGAAACGGAAGTTGAGCAACATGAAACCGTGGTGCTTGCAGGCAAGCAAGATGAGCGCAGCCCTGGCTCTCCCGCGGGATTACGCTACGAATCACAGCACGGGCCTTTACCGCCGTCTTTACGAGGAACGGAGCTGGACCATACTTTGGCGGTAGACGCGCAAGGACATTTGAGAGTGTCGAGTGACATTCGCATGGTGTTTGACTATTTTTTATCGGCCATTCACGAAGAGTCGGTCGAAACATTGGTGTCGAGAATTAACGAATATCTCGAGCACTACCTGGAACAGCCAGCCTTAGATGAGGCAAAATCGATATTGCTCGCGTATATCGACTTGAAAAAGGCATTGTATGATTACGAACTTGAGCGAAGCGAACAGGTTCAGGCAATGATGGAGCAGGGAATGTCACCTGCAAATAAGGCGCGATACCTGTCGATGCTTGAAGACCAGCTTAATGAGCGCAATACGCTCCGGGCAACTCACTTGCCAGCCGAAGTACATCAGGCCTTTTATCATAGCGAAGAGGCTTACGACAGCTATACTCTTTCGCGAATGAAGGTAATGGCGAACGAGTCTTTGACTCAGAAGGAGAAAAACCGCCAGCTCGAAATAATCGACTCGATGACTGCACCCGAAATCGTCGCTGGCCGCGAAGAAGCCCAGATAGTCGAAAACCTCACTAATAAAACCAAAGAACTGCAGGAAGCAAAGGCCTCTAAAGAGGAAATACATCAGCTAAGGGTGGATATGCTTGGTGAAGAAGCCGCACAACGCTTTGCGAAGTTAGACTCAGAAAGGGCTGAGTGGAACACGCGCCTTGCTGATTACCTGCAAAAACGCAAACAGATTCTGGCGCTAGAAGGCCTTAGCGAACAGGATAAAAACGCCCAGGTCGAAGACCTGCGTGCCTCTTCCTTCGACGCCCGCGAGCAGATTCGCGTGCGCGCATACGAGAATCGGGACCAAGCCTAAGTGCAAGACAATGTGTCATAAGGCCATTACCCCCGGCTTCATTAATCATCAAAACACTTTATAATTGCCTCGCTTATTGAGACCGTAACTTGCAGCTGTGCACGTTTTTAATCGGTTTTAGCGGCTATACTCTGCCTTTTATTTTCGCACGGAATAAGGTGACCCTTTAATGCGACTCGGAATTTTTTGGACTTTGCTGTTATGCGTGGGTTTGTTTTCATCCTCTCTTTCGCGTGTCTACGCAGACAGCGAACGTATGTATTTGTCGGCGGGCTGGATCAGCAGTAAAACGGACTTTATTCCAGATCGTGATTTGACCCACCTGTTCCAACAAAGTTTGCGCAGGGAAGGGGTTGCTGACTCCACCGACTACTCGGGTATTGTGATCAATCAGAATGATGCCTCTTCGGGTTTCAAGTTTTTATGGGGTATCTCCGTCGATGATGATTTCGACTGGGAGCTTGGCTATATCGACTTGGGTGATTTTTCGGCGACGTATACAGCAAATGTGATTCCGGATTGGGATTCTGCAACCACGCACGCAGAAGCCTGGGCGCGTGGATTTACGGTTCACGTGCAGTTTAGCCCCAATATTACTGAAAACCTCGAGTTTATGATTCGAGGCGGCCTGTTCAAGTGGGATGCGCGTACTGACTCGTGGTTTACCACCCTGAACCCTGATGAAAGCCAAGGCAAAGTCATAGAGAACGAAGCGGGTTATGATGAAAGTTATGGTGTCGGTTTGGTCTATAACATTGCCGGCAAGTATGGTGTTCGTATCGACCTGGATCGTTATGTGATGTCTGAGGCAGAAACCGATGTGCTAGCTTTGGTGGGCCAGTTCTATTTTTAGTCGAAAGGTCTTTCGTTATTGACTCGCTTTGGACTCAGGCAAAGCTGCGTGAATTATTAACAAGGTTTTAGCTTCCATTATGACTTTGCCTTGTGCTGCCCCTTTCTTAAAAATCCATCCCCGTTTATAGTCAAGCCTCCATGTAATCTTGTTTTGAAGGAAGGGTATGGCTTTACCTGTTTATATTCGGCGTGTTCTGCCTTGGTTTGTTCTGGGCGCCTTGTTGTCGCTTGCCTATGCAATTTCAAACTCGTCGCCACAAGCTACTAAAGGCCCAGCGCCACCCCCGGCTAGATTAAAGGTTGATGTTAAGACCCTTCAGGCACAGCCGTTTCAAGTAGTGATACCTTCGTTTGGCACAATAGAAGCAGAAAGCAACGTTCAATTATACCCTCAGGTGAGCGGCCAGGTTGTGTTTATCTCCCCTGATTTCAAAGCCGGAAACCGGGTGTATAAAGGTCAGGTCTTACTGCGCTTGGACTCAGCCGAGTATGAAGTCGCCTTGCAAACAGCGGTGAGTGACCTTGCGAGCGCAGAGCTGGCGCTAGCTGAAGAAGAAGCACGTTTTGAGCAAGCGCAGCGCGATTGGAACTCTCAGAAGAATAATACGACGCCAAGTAGTTATGCGCTGCGTCAGCCACAAATAAAAGCGGCCAAGGCAAGGTTAGAAACCGCTAAGTCCCAGCTTAAACTGGCCCGACTAAACCTGGAGCGTACGGAGCTTAAGTCGCCATTCTCGGGATGGATAGTGAGTCGCAATATAGACTTGGGGGCGGTAGTTGGACCATCTAACAAGCTCGCCGAAGGCTACGAAAGTGAGGCTGTTGTTGTGCGTTTACCGGTAAGCTCGCAGGATTTGCAGTTTCTTGATTTACCCGGCTCCTTAGCTCCGGGGGAGGCTATGCCTGGCATCACCTTCCGGAATTCGCTGGCATCCCCAGCCGAAACCTGGCAGGGGCATCTGGTGAGAACCGAGGCAGCGATAGATGATAAAACCCAGCAGTTGTATGTCGTGGGTCGAATCGAGTTTCCATTTGCTGCCGACAAGGCAGCAAAACAGCCGCTGCTGATCGGCCAGTATATCGAAGCACTGATAGAAGGTAAGGTGCTCGATGAGGTCATTGTCATTCCCAACGCGGCAATTTATCAGGGCAGCTTTGTCTATGTTGTCGATCAACAAACGATACAGCGTCGCGATGTACAGATTCTATGGCAAGACGATGCGGTAAGCATTATTGCTTCGGGCCTCGATGCTGGCGACCGTTTGGTCACTACGCTGCTGGGGCAGGTGACCAGCGGAATGCCGGTCGACATCCTCAATAAAGAGGAGCCTGAGTCTTGATTGCCTGGTTTGCGCGAAATCATGTCGCGGCTAATTTGCTCATGGTCAGCTTGCTGGCATTG
>JBFJVR010000143.1:0-6656 GCA_041624095.1 Oleiphilaceae bacterium | reverse complement strand
ACTTTACTAAAAAAGGTAAAAAGCAAAAGCAGCGACTGTCAGAGTTAACCAAAAGCGCTCACGAAAGCCGAAAATCGGGGTGAAAATTGGGGGAAAATTTTCTGACCCCAATTTTCACTCTGACCCCAATTTTCTACCCCAATTTTCTTCCGCGGGTAGCGAAGCGAGAGGAGCAAAATACAGTGCTGGAGAACCTAGGCCAATGGGCCTCAGCTTTAAGCTACACACTTGAACTGAGCGAAGACATGCTGCAGGACCACCTTGAAGGTTTTTTCCCGCTGCATTTTGAAAAGTTATATACCGAGGTAACTTTATCCAATCCAACGATAAAGCTGCGTCAAAACAGCGAATGCATTGCCTTTTCATGTGCTATTAGTGTTCAGCCACCTGGTCGTATTCGGGCCAAGGGCCAAATCATGCTTGAAGGCCAGCTGCGCTACGACTCCTTCGAAGGCCAGTTTTTTATTGATGACATACAGGTCATCGGACTGGAAATTGCCAGAATACCGAAAGCACTGCTCCCAGGTATTCGCCACATCGCGCAAATAGCACTGAGCAGTCTGCTCGCTGGGCGTGCCATATACAAACTCAAAGATAATGATAAAAAACACCGACTAGCAAAATCAGCCCTGCGAGCCATCAGAGTTAAAAACCGTACACTGCAGCTTCAATTCGGCGCGAGAAAATTCTAGCACGCCTAAATGGGGACGGAGGCATTGCCTAGGCCGCTAATGCCGCGGCCTGAAGGATCAAATCGAGGGACGGAGGCGTGGGTTGAGGCGTCTACCACCTCAGTCGATATAGCGAATTTCGTACAATATAGCGTCTTCGTATCCGCAGATAATTTTATGAAAGCCTGAAAGTCGCTTATCCAAGTCGTCCGACCCGCTGTCTAGGCGCAGGGGCTTGCCCTCTAACATCAGAATTTTCTGGCGAGTGGTTACAAACTGAACATTTCCAAGGCCGACATGTTCTATAATTCGCGGGCTAATTTGCTGATTACCACGACCCAGTACCACACCCTGACCGCCTATCACCGATAGCAATAAACGACACTTTTCGTGCGCTTGAATAAGCCCAAATAACTGAGGCTCATTTATATCTTTGGCAATTACGCGCCCGCCAAGCCAGACATCAACCCCAAGCAGCGTCGGCTCTTCAATACCAAGCATCTGTTTCAGGTGTTTTAAAGTGCCACCTGAACCCAAAATATAGAGCGTATCATCCTCCATCGTTTCGATGAGGTAGGCACACAGTTCTTCGAGGTTGATTTCATCATCATCAATACCAGAGCACTTTACGCTTTGCACCAGTAACTGATCGTCGGGAACCAGCATTTCCCCATAGTGACGGGTACTCACCCTACCCTGCTGGAATGCTTGTTCATCAATATCGCGCACTTCAGCGGGCACGGCTGCAACCAAGCGACCCGACACCATGCTCCGTACTACCGATGCAACGGCTTTCGGGGTGACCGCAAATACACCTGAATGCATTTTAACCCCTGCGGGTAAGCCTAACACGGCCTGCGAGCTGCCAATCGCTTGATACACATCGCGGGCCGTGCCATCGCCACCAGCAAAAAGCAATAAATCAACGCCATGTGAGACGATGCTTTTAGCAGCACGGCGTGTATCTTCCGCTCGGGTGATTTCGGGTGCTTCATAAACTGCGCTAAGCTTTGCGAACGAGGCGCTGGCTGCACAGTAATCCATTCCCATAGAACCTGACGCAGTGATTATTTCGATTGGAAGGTCGATTCCTTGAAGTGCTTCGAGAGTTTCGGTGACCCGCCTTTCGACCTGTGGACTAAGCCCCTGCTCACGCGCCAGCCGCAAGGTAGCCACATCATCACTACCTTTAAGCCCGGCAGGGCCGCCGACACCCGCAACCGGATTGACCACCAAACCAATGGTAAAGGGCGTTGTGCAATTACGAGGCATAAAGGATTCCATATAGCGCTATTACCGTAGCGACCACTCTTGTCGCAAAATACATGCTTGTCAACGCTGGGTATTAGTGATGTTCATGTACAAAATTCGCCAACAACAAACTGGCCGCATCGGATAGTTTCAAAAACTGGACGCCAATCACGTGAAGCTCGTTAGACTCTTGGTCGGTAACTTTATCCGTATTACGAATAATACCGGTGACGCGTACTTTCTTGAGCATACCACTCACCTGTAAGCGAAAAGTGATAAGCAGTTCGTGACCCACCAAGCCGAGAAATTCCGCAGCGTTAAGCCGCGCTCCCGTCTGACTAAGGTTCAGTATCGTTGCCTGCTTGGGCCATTCACCCACGATATCAAAATCGCTATCAATTTGGGCTACCATGCTAGTTTCAATACGCTGCGAGTCCCTGACCTGGAGCGATTCGATCTCTTCGGGGCAGGCCAAATGGTAATAGCTATAGGGGTGCAGAGAACGATACAAAACCTGGGTTTCAAAGGCGCTGGCACACTGTCCATCGAGCAGCCTGACAACCAGCGAGCTGCCTAGCTCGAGAATACTCTCTTTGCCATTCTTTAGCGGCGCAGAGATCAGCAAGCTGCGCCTTTCAACATACCCTATTAACTTAACCGAGTATTTACGATGGGGAGTACGGGTTTCGATAGTCAGCGGGCTCCCTACTGACCAGTCCAGATCACCAAACTTGGGTCGTGGCGTGACTGGATTTTCTTGCTCTGCCAAAGCTGAACCCCTTAATTTTTTATGTTGAACCCTAGTGCCTTGAATTTTGTGTGGAGCTCGGAATCGACTTGCTTCAGTTGCACCTTCACCCCGGAAAATTCACGCCTGCAGCGGTAGTCCCGACGAAATGCATCAAAGGCCTTGCGACGCTCCGGATCTGGCAACCCGAGAGTGGAGCGCAATACACTATGGTCATGACGCACATCAAAGCAGGCTCTTATCGCGGTATGAATACACCAATCAACATCGGCCATTGAGGTGAACGCCATTTTGGAAAGCGGCGGTTCCTCGAGAAACTGCCCAGACTTATGCCGTGCAGGCAAACCTAAAAACTGGCATAAGGCACGGTAAATCATCTCGGTACCCGCGACCTTACCATCGAGGCTGTATCCTGCGATATGGGGCGTACCGATAAACACTCGCTTGGCAAGCTCAACATCGATGTCCGGTTCGTTTTCCCATACATCAAGAATCGCTGTGAACTCAGAGTCGGCGCGTAACTTTTCAAGCAAATCTGCGTTATTAATCACCGCGCCGCGGCTGCTATTGATCAAGACCTGTTCGGAAGAAAGTCGCGACAAAACCGACTTATTGAAGAGGTGGTAGCTTGGGTGCTCTCCGTCTTTGGTAAGCGGTACATGAAGGGAAATAACATCACAGCTTAGCAGTTCATCGAAGTCGACAAGCTCAACTTCGGCTTCCTCGACGAAGGGGTCAAAGGCGCAACAACTAACCCCCATTTTGCTCAGGCGTTTAGCCAAAAGCGAACCGACATTACCGTAACCAACGATGCCGACACGCTGCCGGTCAAACGAAAAGTCATGGGTTTCAGTGAGGATAGACAGGCAACTTAGAATATACTCAACAACTGAGTTGGCATTGCTGCCAGGAGCATTGGCGAAGGCGATACCTGAAGACTGCAAATAATCGCAATCAATGTGGTCTACCCCTATCGTGCAGCTACCAACAAATTTAACCTTGCTACCCGCGAGCAAGGCTTGATCAACGCGCGTCACCGAACGCACGATCAGCACATCTGCCTCTGCTACATCGGCCGCACTAATATCGCGCCCCGGCATCTGGATAATCTCACCCAGTTCACCAAAAAATCGCATCAACAGGGGAATGTTTTCGTCAGCAACTATTCTCATATTGTTTCCCGGCCACCCGGCTAACCTGCACCTAAACACAGGACAGCGTGGCATTCATGCAAGCGTCCCTTAGTAAAGTATCATCTTAACGTAACGTAGTGTTTACTACTTTTCGAGCAGATAGTCCGGGTATTCACAGTTCAGTTTCATACCGATATAGGCCTCTAGCTCAGGGAGTAAAAATGCGTCATCTTCGCACGCAAAGGATATAGAAACCCCTGTCTCGCCTGCTCGCCCGGTGCGGCCAATGCGGTGCACATAGTCCTCTGGGTCTTCTGGCAAATTATAATTGAACACATGGCTGACGCCATCGACGTGAATGCCTCGCCCGGCAACATCGGTCGCCACCAGAATTTCAATCTGACCATTCTTGAACTGTTCGAGGGTTTTAATACGCTTTGGCTGGGGTACTTCGCCAGACAACAAAGCTGCCTTTACACCTTTCGATTTGAGGGTCGCTTCCAGCCTTCGGGTTTCGTCACGACGATTACCGAAAATAATCGCTTTGCTCACTTTGTTAAGCTCTATATATCGACAAATAATTTCGAGCTTTTCGTCGGCCGGAACCATAAATATTTTTTGTTCCACGCGTTCGGTGGTCAGCTGTTCGGCTTCGATTTCTATATTAATCGGGTTGGTCGTCCAGCGCTTGGACAAATTGAGCACATCCTCGCTAAAGGTCGCACTGAACATTAGGGTCTGGCGCTGATCTACCTTGGTACAACGACTGAGGATGCGTTTAACATCGGGAATAAAGCCCATATCGAGCATCCGGTCAGCTTCATCAATCACCAGAAAATCCAGCTGATCCAGATAGAGGTCGCCACTGTTCAGGAAGTCAATGAGCCGGCCGGGAGTGGCAACCAGAATATCAATTACGCGATTGCGTACAAATTCTTTCTGCTTTTGATAATCAATGCCGCCCAACACTGGGTAAACCGACATCTTGGCGTACTTTGTCAGTGCTTGCGCATCCTTCTCGATTTGCATTGCCAGCTCGCGCGTAGGTGCAAGAATCAACGCTCGCGGCTCACTTGCATAACGCTCGCTTTCTGGAATCGGTCGACGCAGCAGATCATTAATAATAGTGATCAAAAATGCGGCCGTCTTGCCGGTGCCGGTTTGCGCTTTGCCTATAACGTCGTGGCCCTTCAGGGTGTGCGGTAAGGACTCAGCTTGAATTTCGCTACAATACTCATATTTAAGATCGGCGATGGCGTGGAGTATTTCGTCCTCAAGACCCAAGTCATGAAAGCGGGTTTTGCCTTCTTGAGGGGGAACAACATAATCTTCTTTGCTCCAGGCTTTTTTAGCTGCCACGGGCTTTTGGCGCGATTCCGCACGTTCTTTCGGTTTAGAGGGGCTTGGCGCGGGCTGCGTAGCTGCAGATCCGGTTTTTGGTTGGTCTTGCGAAGACGTGTTTTGCTGATTTTTTTTGTTTCGGCCTTTCTTACCGAAGAGTCCACCTAACATAGCGATTAAGACACCTGCGAGCGTAAAGACGCGTTAAAAACATTCATAAAATATTGTATCTTGAAAAATAGTGCAGAGAGCTTATTCCCCATCACTGCTGCATGCAAGTTTTACACACTATTTAGACATAAATATCCAACGAATTTGCTGGCTAAAGAAAAAGCGGGTCGAAACACTCGGCCCTGAGACTCTCTGCCTCGTCGCGGTCATAAAAATCTAACAAAGCTACGGTAAATATTTCAGCCCGCTCGGGTAAGCCCTCAGTGACATAGCGCTGGGCCTGACGTGCAACATTTTCGACAAAAGACCTACTGGCGGTAACTTCCGGGTTATCGGCATTATCGGCACTAATGCGAAACGGGGCGCCACAAGCGCGAGCGAACACCCATTCTAAAGCCTGCGGCTTCACCTCTACACGCTCAAACTCTCGCTGCTTACACTCACTGCGGCCATCAGCTTCATACCAATAACCATAATCGACTTGCTGTCGCCTGGCTTTGCCTGCGATGCACCAGTGGCTCACCTCATGCAGAGCACTAGCGAAGTAGTCGCGAGTAGACACAATCCGATGGTAATCATATTGCTCATCACGCGGCAAATAGATCGGCTCTGCACCACCTGTTTCTAGCACGGTGTGCTCACGCTTTATAAAACACCGGTTGAATACCCGCTGAATATCCGCAGCGCGAAATCTTTCAGTTTGCGTAGATTGAGACATATTAATACAAGACAATGACAACCCTATAATCTAACAATTTGATCCTTTATCCTTAAGGTGGATTGGAGATATCAGCTGCGAAAGCGACTATATCCTATCCACCGGGCCTAGTTAGTCGGTGCGAGCAAGACCCAAGAAGCGACATCGCCCCGTACAACCTTGCTAGCCATTCTCCGCTAGGTGCTTGCCGGCGCGCCTGTAGCATCCTGGCGCAGATTTTCGGGCGCTCCCCCATCTTCATTTTTAAAGATAACCACCCTACGTGCATAGGGAATTTCGATTCCTTCTCGGTCAAACGCCAGCTTAATTCGGGTTCTCAGTTCGCGCGCAACGCTCAAGTGGCAACCTGGCTTAACCCTTACAACATGTCGCACAGTAAGTTCTGATTCCCCGAACTGATCCAGACCTATCAGCTCTACCGGATCAACGATACGCGAGTCTTCTTGCTGAAGGGCCTCAGCTGTATCACGCATCACGCGAAACACTTCACCCAAGTCGGACTCATAAGCTACACCAACAAGAACAACCGCAAACACATAGTCTTTTGAATAGTTTATAACTTCACCGATCTGGCCATTGCGCAGAATGTGCAGCTCACCGTCGCCACCACGAATACGCGTCGT
>JBFJVR010000142.1:0-6669 GCA_041624095.1 Oleiphilaceae bacterium | reverse complement strand
GATTCGAAGAGTGGCCCGAATGCCCAGTCACTCTAATTGACTCCATCATAATGCCTTTATGCATTCTAATCGGTCGAATGTTAGTAGGCTCGCCAATCACCGCCGCCCGTCCTTTCAACACGCTGCGCGATAAAGCCCTTGCCCCTGACATAGAGCTTTCTTCATCGGCGGTGGCCAACACCACCAGCGGTTGTTCCAAGCTCGCTCCTGTTAAAGCGCGCAGGGCTTCAATGATAATCGGGAAGAAACCCTTCATATCACAGGAACCCAAACCGTAATACTTGCCCTCTCTAAACTGCAGCTCAAAGGGGTCACTGCTCCAACGCTGTGTATCATAAGGGACGGTGTCAGTATGACCGGCCAATACCAGCCCCTGCTCACCCTCGCCCAGAGTCGCAATCAAGTTTGCTTTATTCCCGCTGCCGGAAACCGTCTGGATTACAGTGCTGAAGCCAATTGCTGAAAACCACTCGGCAAGCTTCTCAACCACCGCCATGTTTCCCTGATCCCATTCTGGCGAAGGAGAGCTTATTGAAGGGATTGCTACCAGTTCTGCAAGCAGGTGCTCAAACTCAGGAAGCCTGACCTCAGGAATCGTGGCTCCGTATTTGGCCATCATTGCCACACCTCCAGACTGTCCACGGTGTCCAGTTTATAGCGAAAACTGACTTGCCCACCCTGCACCCATTGCGTAATTTCGATGAGTGAATCGTTAGCTATTTGCACCCTACCTTCTACCTGCTTCCCTCCCGCAAGCGTAAGCCGAACCTTTTGTCCAACGAAAGTTGCGATAGCTTCAACGCTCTTTTCTCGAAACCCGGGTATTTCAAAAACCTCGGTCTCCACTTGCGTCTGCCGCTCCTGCGCTTCGGGTAATGGCGGAGGTAAAGGCTTGAACTTGCTTCCTCTCACCAGCAAAAACGGAGAATTAATCTCCTTCTCGTTAAGCAGTACGTTTACGCCCAGCGCGGCCGCGAGGTTACGATCCAAATAAGCGGCCTCACTGCCAATATGAAATGCAGAATCCGGCTGAAAATCGAGCGTCAAGGCTCCACCTAAATGCAAATAGTCGCGATACACATTTACCAACTCAGGGCCCGGTTCTAGACCGATATCGTACATGGCCGCCTGCCACTGCCGAGCAGCCTCTTCAGCGAAACCTTGTCGGTCACGCGCTACACGTGGCGAGCAAAAATTGCTCAGGCGACGGAAGTATCCGCCCTCGACGTGTCTTATCTGTGCAGACTTGAGCTTCAAAGCCTCCCACTGCATGTCACCGAAGGTGCTACTTATCCCATCTTCGGCCCACGAAGCATAAAAGTCGATTCGACCCAGCTCTTTTAGATCAATACCCGCTGAACTGGTGACCGTACCGGCTCGGTCACGCACGAAGGCCATATCAAGATCCATACGCAATGCTTCAAGCCCCATTTCTCGCAGCACATCATGGCTCACTCTCCGATGATCACCACACCCATACAATGCCAAGGGAGTTGCAATGCGCGGATCGATATACATCGCCAGCCATTCCTCTGGGTCACGACCGTTCAATTCGGCCTTCAGACCCAAGACCTGAATCCGTTCCAGCTGATCCCACTGAGCCTGCTTTAAACCTGGAAGGCCGAGCAACAAACCAAAATAATGAGGATAACTCAAGCGCAGTTCATCAACCTCGAAGCTGCGCTTCAGATCAAACGAACGCACAGAAAGCCCATGCACGGTTAACACACCGTCAAAGTCAGAAGAGAGCCAACTATAGGTGAGCGCCGCATCCTGCGCCAACTCCGATTTGAATTTCTCAAACACCTGATAAGCAAACAAAGCAATGAACGCTTTCGTTCCGATTAAACCCACGACTATCAGAATAAGCCCGGTTACTAAGGTTTTTTTCATAAACCGATTCTTTCCTAGTATGATGAAGCAGTTCAGCTACAATGAAAACTATAGCAAAGATATGACAAATTAACGCGTGGTATCTGACCCAAAGATTACTTATCTTTACGCACAAGCGAGATTAAGCACAAAAGCAGCTATCTTGCTCGATTAAGTACTAGATAAGAACAAGCCACGTTGGCAGACACCCTTAAGCACCAAAGCCTAATGCATTCCAGGACTCATGAACGATAACAACGACATCACCAAAGCTGTAGCACTATTAAAGCAGACTCTGCCAGAAATGAACCGAAGGAATATCGCCACCACTCCCGAGAATTATGCCGTATGGTATGAATATACAAACGGGGAAAACAGCGCGCTGGTGAATGCAATTAAGTCGCTGGAAAGCAGCAATACCCACCTAAGCAACGAAGTTCATCGTGAGCTTTACGAGCGCTACATCGCCAGTGCGCGCGAAGCTGCCGTGAACCAGCTCAGCGAAAGCGTCAAAGAAATTATCAACGACTTCATCGTAAAAGTCGGTACCGAAGGTGCGGACCTCTACCGTTACTCCGAAACTTTAAGCAGCTTTAGCTCCAAGGTAAGCAGCGCGGGAGACACGGGCGATGTAAAACAGCTCGTGGTGCAGTTATTGGAAGAAACGCGCCGACGCGAATCCGCCACTAACATGATGCAAAGCTCGCTCGAAGAGATGGCTGCCGAAATGAAAAAGCTGCGCTCAGAGGTCGCTCGACTCAATTCGGAAGCGACCACCGATGCACTAACGAAAGTAAACAACCGAAGAGCATTTGACCTCGAAATAGAGAACTGTATTTCGACCTGTAAAATGGACTCTAAGCCACTCTGCCTGCTACTGATAGATATAGATCACTTTAAACAGTTCAACGACAAATTTGGACATATGATTGGTGACAAGGTACTGCGCTTTGTAGCCACGCTTTTAAAGAAAAATGTCAAAGGCAGTGATAGCGTATCTCGCTTCGGCGGCGAAGAGTTTGCGATATTGCTGCCAGAGACCGACTACAACGGGGCGCTTGCAGTTGCAGAAAACATTCGCGAGCGACTCGCCAAGCAAACACTATCCGACAGTACCGAAAAAGTGCAGCTCGGCTCTATCACCATCTCGATTGGCGTTGCCGCTTATCATTATGGCGAGCCCGCTGAAGACATGATTCACCGCGCCGACTTATGTATGTATGAAGCCAAAAAGCTAGGCAGGAACCGTGTTGTAGGGGAGCAAAATTCATCGCAAAACAACGCCAGTGAAGAGACCTTCATTTAACGCGAACGCGAACGCACCCTCAACCGCAAACCACACCTAGCCTTGCATATCAGGTATTTGAAATCAGCGTACCGACACCCTCGTCGGTAAAGATTTCAAGCAAGGTAGCATGATCTACTCGGCCATCTATAATATGCGCACTTTTAACGCCATTATTAACCGCATTCAGAGCACAGTTGATTTTGGGCAGCATGCCGCCATAAATGGTGCCATCAGCGATCAAGGCATCGACCTGCTCTGTAGACAGGCCCGTCAGTACTTTGCCGCTTTTGTCCTGCAGGCCGGCAATATTGGTTAACAGGATCAGCTTCTCGGCACGCATTTCCTCTGCAACTTTGCCCGCGACCAAGTCAGCATTGATATTATACGATACGCCATCTTCGCCAACGCCGATTGGAGCAATAACGGGAATGACATCACTACGCGTAAGCATGTGTATCACTTCCGCATCTATCTCGCTGACTTCTCCTACGTGGCCTATATCAATAATCTCGGATTTCTGCACTTCGGGAGAAGGCTGCTTCACCGATAGTTTTCGGGCGCGGATGAAATTCGCGTCTTTACCAGTTAACCCGATCGCCTTACCTCCGTTTCGATTAATAAGGGATACAATATCCTTATTTACCTGCCCCCCCAAAACCATCTCTACTACATCCATGGTTTGACTATCGGTGACTCTCATGCCGTCTACGAAGTGGCTTTCGATATTCAGGCGTCCGAGTAAGTCGCCAATTTGCGGGCCGCCACCATGCACCACAATGGGGTTCATACCGACAAGTTTCATCAATACAACATCGCGCGCGAAACTGTTTTTCAACTGCTCATTTTCCATGGCGTTTCCGCCATATTTAATTACGATGGTCGCCCCGGCAAAGCGCTGTATATACGGGAGCGCCTTATTAAGCACGGAGGCAACCTGAATTGCCGCTTCTTTATCCAAACTCATCATATGTTCACTTTTCAAAAATTCAGCTCCAAGGAGGGTTCAACGCTTGCTAGTACTGACTTGAACTTTTCCTTAATTTCTTCCAATGCAGCTTCGTCGTCGGCCTCGAAGCGTAATACCAGTACCGGCGTGGTATTGGACGCCCTGCAAAGACCCCAGCCATTGGGATAGTCAACCCGCAAGCCATCAATCGTTGCGGCATTCCCACCCTCAAATTGATCCTTAACTGCACAGAGCTTTTCCACAATAGTGAATTTACTTTCATCGGTAACAGTAATATTGATCTCGGGCGTACTGATATCCTCTGGGAAGCCACTGAAAACATCTTCAGCAGTCTGGTCCTCTACCCCAAGAATCTCCAGCAAGCGAGCCGCACTGTATAGCCCATCATCGAAACCATACCAGCGCTCTTTGAAGAAAATATGCCCACTCATTTCGCCTGCCAGCAAAGCTCCGGTTTCTTTCATCTTTGCTTTTATCAGCGAATGCCCTGTTTTCCACATGACCGGACGGCCACCATAACCCGTAATCAAACTGTTTAATCTTCGAGAGCATTTCACATCAAAAATAATATCGGCGCCTGGGTTTCGCGATACTACGTCTTTGGCAAACAGCATCAGCAAACGATCCGGCCAGATAATCTTGCCGGTATTGGTTACCACGCCAACACGATCACCATCACCATCAAAGGCCAAACCTATATCTGCGTTATGGCTTTTGACCGCTTCGATCAGATCCACCAGATTCTCGGGTTTACCGGGGTCAGGGTGATGATTGGGGAAGGTTCCATCTATATCACAGAACAGTGGAATAACTTCGCAACCAAGCTCTTCTATCAGCGCTGGGGCCAGCTCACCGGCAACGCCGTTACCTGCATCAACCACGACCTTAAGCGGTGCGGCAACGGCAATGTCATTTAAAATAGTATCCAGATAATCGCGATCAACTGCGTGCTCGCTGCGTGCGCCCTGACCTTGAGCAAAGTCCTGCAAAATGATGCGATTGTAGAGTTTCTGTATGTCATCACCCGACAAGGTATTGCCAGCGATCATCATCTTGAAGCCATTATAGTTGCTTGGGTTATGGCTACCGGTAATCATCACACCACTGCCCGTCTCGAGCTGATGAGTAGCGAAATACAACACCGGAGTAGGAACCTGCCCGACGATAATCGCGTTGGCCCCGGTGCTGACTATCCCGCGGGTAATTGCCTCGCAATAATCGACACTCGACAAGCGTCCATCGTACCCTACACAGAGGGTATCCTGACCTTGTGACAGAGCCTCACTCGCCAAGGCCTTTCCGATCAGCTCTACAATAGACTCATTAAGCGTCTGATCCACTATGCCACGAATATCGTAGGCTCTAAAAATCGACTGGGGTACATCTATATCCAATTGCGCTATCTCCTGGACCATCGCTTCATCTTCGTGGGATTCATGATCTTTCTCAAGGGGGTCCGTGTCGCCTTCTGCTTCAGACAAGACGTCAAGATCCAGTAAGTCATCGTCAAACAGTGGAGAGTCGCCACCTTCATTCGATCTAGTTTCGGCAGACTTATGCTTAGCCGGCGCTCTAGACTCAAGCATTTTCTTTATGCCATCTTTCATCGCCATTACCAGAGAGACTACTTCAGCAAAATAGATACTCTTCGCTCTCCTGCCTTCGCCCGCCAGTGAAGCCTTCAATACTTGAGCAGCTACAATCAGATCCTTTCGAACCCGTAGGAGCTGAGAGCGGCATATCAACGTGACAACAAGGATCATGATTAATGTCACCGACAACACACTCACCCATACCATAAGCTGGTTAATCGAGAAAAAAGCAACAGCTGGCGAGTACCTGACGGACCACTGAGGTATGATCAACGCCATGCCAAACGCATCATGCAAGCGAGAAGGGTCGTTTGCCAACACCGCTTTGGCCATCCGCCCTTCCCCGCTAAAAATACCGGCAGCGCCCGGCTGCAGAGCCTCGGGGAGATCAATTACGCCTTTCAAGCTTGATGCGCTGAATACAGCAAGCAAACTACCGAGTAGGACCCCTTCATCCGCCTTCACCGGCAAGACCACTTGGTACATCCACTCTTTGTTATTAAAAAATGCCTCTAAACCCTTGCTTTGGCTCTGCATTGACTTGCGAATCAGGTCCACACTGGCAAAGCTCATTTGGGGATACTTTTCGCGCAGCATATCCTGCTCTCCGGCTCTCACCAGAAAAGCGTGGACTAAATCTGGATAGCCTTCTAGCAACTTGGGAGCAACGAGCTCATTAGATGCGCTGTTAAGAAAAGCACTCACCTCTGGACTCGCCGCAGCCCTGCTTGCCGCCCGAAGACGGTCGTCTATATGTAAATCTGCGGCACGTTTTAATGCGCCTGTAATCAGGCTTTCCACTTGTGTGTTGTGTGCCTTTTCGGCCGGTAAAACAACTGCAAACTCGATCGCCGCAACAACCAACAAAGCGCCAACCAGCATGACGATGGCTGGCTGATACACCCAAGATAATAAGTGCTTCCCTGTTAGGGCCTTAGCACTTGGAACGG
>JBFJVR010000141.1:0-6676 GCA_041624095.1 Oleiphilaceae bacterium | reverse complement strand
GTGGGCGTTGGAGAATTGAGAAGAGCTGCTCCTAGTACGAGAGGACCGGAGTGGACGAACCTCTGGTGTTCGGGTTGTCATGCCAATGGCATTGCCCGGTAGCTACGTTCGGACAGGATAACCGCTGAAAGCATCTAAGCGGGAAGCCCCCTTCAAGATAAGTTTTCCCTGATCCTTTAAGGATCCTAAAGAGCCGTTAAAGACTATGACGTTGATAGGCGGGGTGTGTAAGCGTTGTGAGGCGTTGAGCTAACCCGTACTAATTGCTCGTGAGGCTTGACTATATAACACCCAAGTGGTTTTTAGATAAACTGGCTTAGGGTTATAGAAGCTAGTCGTAACAAACCGAATAACCGATATGAATCGAAGACCCGAGAGGGTGCAGCTATCACTTGCTGAATGTTAAAAAGCAACCAAGCAGAATTAAGTGTTAGCGGCCAGGCCGTTAACCAGAGTTTTGCCTGACGACCATAGAGCGTTGGAACCACCTGATCCCATCCCGAACTCAGAAGTGAAACGACGCATCGCCGATGGTAGTGTGGGAGTTCCCATGTGAGAGTAGGTCATCGTCAGGCTTCTAAATAAATAAGGCTCGCCAAATGGCGGGCCTTTTTTATTTATAGTGCGATAATGTTGCTGCTCTCACATGGTGAGAGAGGGGTGAGAATGGAAGGCGTTAAAGCAAACAGTTTTGCTTTAAGCCATTCGAACGAGGTGAGTTAAACGAGCCTCAGGACCATCGTCAGGCTTTTTGGCGCAAGACGCGAGACGTGAAACGCAAGACGTGAAACGCGAGACGCAAGACGTGCAACGCGAGACGTAAAACGCAAGAGGCAAGACGCAAGAGGCAAAACGCAAAACGCAAACACAAAAAACACTCGCACCCTTAAGCATACGCTCGACAATCACCGTCTACCGTCTACCGTCTACCGTCTACCGTCTACCGTCTACCGTCTACCGTCTACCGTCTACCGTCTAACTAGCCAACGCTCTCAACATCCATGCGGTTTTTTCATGTACGCGCATGCGATCTGAAATCAAGGAGGCTGAAGACTCATCATTTGCTTTTTGTGCTAACAAAAGCGCATCGCGACAAGTTTTAACTACAAGTTCGTGACTTTTGGTTAATATATCAACCATCTCGTTAGCGGGTGGAACTCCTTCAACCTCTTTGATCGAGCTTAGTTCAGACAGCGCGCGATACGTACCGGGTGCCGCTACATCAAGAGTCCTAATCCGCTCAGCGATGTCATCAACAGCTATCGCAAGCTCAGTGTAATGCTCTTCAAACATCAGGTGTAACTCTCTAAACTGGGGGCCAGTTACATTCCAATGGAAGTTATGCGTCTGTAAATAAAGGGTGTAGCTATCTGCCAACAGTTTTTTCAGGCCTTCCGCAATGCGGAAACGGTCTTGCTCATTAATTCCAATATCGATGTTACTCATGTTTTCCTCTTTTAAATGTGCTTTGCTAAATTACAGCCTACGGCCTACGACGTTGAGCATGCGCTAACAAGCGTTGCCCATCCCGGCATAAATACTCTACCATGTTCTTGGTTTTGCAAGTCTTTATGATGACTAAGTGAATATTTTAGGCCCTAAAACAGGGAATTCTTGTTAACTATGCCTTACTGTGCTTAGCTATCAGAGCAATCTTTTGGTTTCGATATCGAGTCTACGAAACATGTTAGTAAAAGACGTAATGAATCACGCTCCGCTTGTTATGAAGCGAGATGAGAGCATACAACACGCCATCGTCAAGATGTTTGAACAGCAGGAGTCCTGTCTGGTTGTGGTGGAAGGAAGTTGCCCTATTGGCATTCTAACCGAGCGCGACGTGACCGCCTTGTGCGCGCGATTACTAGGGGGCGAAAATATTGAGTCGTTGCGATTGAGTGACGTCATGACGCCAAACCCCGTGTCGGTTCATGACAACACCCCCTACGCTGATGCGCTTACACTTTCTCGAAGCCGCAATCTTAGGCATCTTCCGGTGCTCGATCGGTGCGAAAAAATTGTTGGCGTGGTCACACAAGCAAACCTACTCGACGCTTACGCCGTATTAATAGAAAAGCAGGCGCGCCTGGAAGATAGCATAGAGGAACTCAAGCTGCTTTCATTAATCGACCCGTTAACAAACCTGGGGAATCGACGGGCGATGGAAGTTGATTTGAACTTCACCGAGGCTGAAGCACGCCGACATGGTAAGAGTTATGCCATTGGCTTGTTTGATATTGATTATTTTAAGCGTTTTAACGATCATTACGGCCACCTAAAGGGTGATAAAGTGTTACGCCAAGTTGCAGGCGTGGTGAAGGATAATGTACGTGAATACGATCGAGTGTATCGTTACGGCGGCGAGGAAATACTGGTATTAATGCCCGAGACCGACCGCACAGCAGCCGAAGTTTGCGCAGTGCGGATCTGCGAAGCGTTACAAAACCAAAAGCTCGAGAATAAAAATACGCCGCTGGGAATTCTCACCATTAGTGGTGGTGTGTGTGCTAGTGGTTCAGATTCGTGGTTAACTATGGTTAAGCAAGCGGACGAAGCACTATACGCTGCTAAAGAAGGTGGAAGAAACCGCATTGAAGTAGCGAAGACCTAGGGTGTTACTCAATTAGAGTAATTATGGATTTGTATAAGTGAGTATTAGTTGAATACCGACAATAACGATCGCTCTCAGCAGACATCAAATCACGACTTAACTCACGAACAAACCTCATTGCTTCTGCATCGGGTGCTTGATGAACTTCAGGGAGACGAAGTTAAGATTGGCCTGATTGTTAGAAAATTGAAAGGCCGATCTTATGGCGGTTTAATGTTGTTGCTAGGCGCGCTGGCCTTATTGCCTGGTATTTCTCTTTTTGCAGGTCTCGCACTGTGCCTACCCGCTATTCAAATGATGCTGGGGTACCCTGCTCCGCTGTTGCCGCGGGTTATTCGTCAGCACAAAGTCAAAGTAAAACTGGTGAAAAACTTAGGCATAAAAACCACCAAGGCAATTGAGTGGGCCGAGGATTATGTGCGCCCCAGATGGCTCCCTATGAGCGCCTTACCCGTACCAAATATCATCGGCGGGCTTACTTTAGGTCTGGCAGTAATGGTTATGTTACCTTTGCCTTTTATTAACTTCCCTGCTGCGCTTGCTTTGTTGTGTTTAGCCGTGGGTCTCCTGGAAAGAGATGGTTTGGTTATTGCCGCAGCCTTAAGTCTTTCTACCTTTGTTCTAATGCTGGGTGGCATTATCACCTATTTTGCTGCTGAAAGTTTCGCCTTGTTTATCGATAAGCATTTTCAATAGTGGCTGAGCTATCGCTTCACTCTAGCTCTCAAAGCCGAAGGTGTGAAGTAGGACGGTGCAGGGAACTGCTCTGAATATTCGCCACTGCTAACTTCTTCGTTGGTTAAACCCCCAGCATGATAATGCTGGGTCTTCAAATCGTGGAAATAATCCCCTGCACTAAAGGTTAATGGCACTTCATAATAGTGCTTTAATAGAGCCAGACCGATTCGCCAGATCTTTCCTTCATGATCATATTGATCTGCTGCTTCAATGGACCAACTGTCTTCATCGATATAGTACGTGCGCTTCGTATAAATATGGTAGGCGCTAGGTTTTAACAGTGCGTCGATAACCCAAACCCGATGCGCCTCAAAGCGCAAATGCTCAGGGTTCGGGTGAAAAGGGGTGAGCAAGTCGTTGTAAGTTACCTCGGGTGACGAGGCGCGGTAATTGTTATAGGGAATGTATTTAACTTCTTTTCCTCTAAGTACCCAGTTAAATCGATCAGGGGAGCCGTTGAACATATCTGTGTCGTCTACCGTTCGCAAGCTTTCAGCTAGTATGGCTGCATTGTCATAGTCGATGTTGGGCAAACGTTTGATGCGCCGCTGGCCCGCGTCGTAGGACCAGGTCTTTCGCGGAAACCGGTGCTGGTTGACAAAATCGATTGCAAGAAAGGCTCCGCCCGCTAGCCTGGATGGCTCCAGAATGGTTGAGGAATAGTATACCAGTACCTGTTTGGAGGCGTTCGCGGGCTGTAATCTTCGAAATAATTCGAAGGCGACTTGTTGTCTAGATCTGACGACGCGCTTTTCGCCATTGGAATATACAATCGCATCGGAGTAAACCCGCTCTACATATTGACCGCGCCAGCGTGTAATGTGGTTCCAGATAGCCTCTAAACCGTTCCTGGGTTCAGGAAAGTTTACACCGGGGATGGCGTTTTCTAAACCATTCCCGTTGGCAATTAACTTAGCTGTTGCCCCGGCTTGCATTCGTTCGTATATCCATGCTGGGTAGGTAGTACTTCGGTGGCTAGGGTAGACAGGGATATAGAAAGTATCGGGGTAGGTCTCCAGCATCTTGATTAAACCAGCGGTAAGAAAGCGGGCGTGTTCGTTAATATTGTTTGCTGAAATTATGAACATGGGAGTTTCGTTTGCGTAGGGGTCCTCATGATGTCGATGAGTGCGTTCCTGCACAGGTAAGCCCCCACGCCAGCTAGGAACGCCTTGCTCTATATCTGCTGTCGGGTCGGCTCCAATGAGCGCAATTCGTCCAGAGGGTTCGTCAGCGGATGCGAAAGTATGTGTGGCCAGAAAAAAATTAAGAGGTAAAAATATCGCTATCAGCCAATGGCTCAATAGAGAGCCTGATTTTAGCTTACACATAGCCTGGGCCGCCTTTTTCATCTGGGGGGATGGCCGTGGAGGGAGTAAAATAGCCTGTTTCGACGCGGTTACGACCAGACCTTTTGGCCTTGTAGAGAAGAGTGTCGGCGTAGGATAACAGCTCATCTTCATTCGCAGCCGGCGAAGGCGTGAGTATTGCGACGCCAAAGCTGGCCGTTACATTTAGTCGTATTTCATTAACGTGAATATGTGTTTGTTGTATTTTTTGCCTTAGTTGCTCAACCTTATTGACGGCCTCATTAACCGAAATGTCATACAGCACAGCAATAAACTCTTCTCCACCATAGCGGGCTACAACGTCAGACTGTCTCTGGAATTGGGCTTTAAAAAGTGATGCTACCTCTATGAGGCACTCATCACCTGCGAGGTGTCCATGTTGATCATTTACTGCTTTAAAATGGTCAATGTCCATCATCACTAGCACCAAAGGTACTTGCCGTCGTTTTGCAAGTGATATAAGTATGTCATAGCTGTCATCGAAGTATTTGCGATTGCTGAGCCCTGTTAGGCCGTCCGTCTGCCCTGCGAGTTTGAGTTCTTCTTCTCTTTCTTTAAGCTTGAGTCGCATTTCATCCATGGCGTTCGCAAGGGGAACCAATTCATCTTGGGCCCTAAGCTGTATCGGTGTGTCATATTTCCCATCTGCAACGTGCCTTGCAGAGTCCACGAGATCCCTGACAGCCCCACTTAAGTAGCTGAAAAAGCCAATAAAAAGATAGCTTAGTAGTAAAACCATGGCCCCAGCCAAGGCATAGAACTTTGTTAGTTCATTGCGACTTTGAGTCAGCCTGTCGGTGAGTAAAGATTCGACCAAATCAAGTAGTTTCGAGTTGTGACTATAAAACGGAGACATGATATTACTGACTTGCCGGTAGTATTTTAATGCATCGGCCTCCAAGGATATTGCTTCAATCAATTGCTCCTGCACCAAAAGCTGCATTTGCATAAGTAGGCCCGTGGCTGTTTCCATTTGTGACTCTGGGTATGTGGCATATAGTTGCCGTCTTTCTAGAGTCTTTACTTCAGAGTCGTCAATTAAACGCTTGATTGAACGATAGTTGCTATCGACCAGTTGAATGCCTCGGGAGTCAATAAATTGTTGTTGCAAATAGAAAGAGCCGTATGCTCTCGCTTCGCCCAGCGATAAAAAGTAGGGCTTACTGGTGTTGATGATATCCAGAATGGTAATAATGTTCTTACTGCTATTTGATGATGGAACGAATTCGTACGACAGCTTAAGCCGCCAGAGGTAAGCTTTCTCCACTAAAGCATCGGTATTTTCAAATATCGATTGTAGCCAGTTACCTTCGCTCCCTGGCATGACCCGGTTTTGATCGAGCTCATTCCATAGAGCGTCTATAAAGGTATGGTGCTTTTTTAGTGCTGGCTCAGCCTTAAGGCGCGATAAAAGATTTGATATTTTATTCAGGGCTTCGTTGAAGGGCACTGAGAATGGCGTTTTTTCTCTTGCGAGATGATTAACGGCAGTATCGCGAAGTTGTTCCATATATTGGATTAAGTAGCTAGCGGAGCGTAAGTGTTTAATACCGCTTTGTGTAATTTGTGCCTGGTGCAACTGACTGTGGTAGCGCATAGCAAGTTGACTGGAAAAGACGAGCAGCGGAATAGCAAACAAAGACGCGATCAAAATAAATTTGTTGCGATAGCTTAGGCGGTTCATGAGGTAAAAAGCAGGTTTGATAATTGGATTCATAAATAAACCTGTCGTGACCAATAAAAACAGTCGTGTTTGCCGAACACACCCCTTAAGTGTAGCAGCTCAGTATCTACTTTGAGTTAAATGGGAGAATGTGCTTATTCTAGACTGAATTTAGAACCTTGCTAGATGCATTGGTGATAGATGTAAGCTAAATCAGAGCTAAAAAAGATAAAAAATAACGTGATTGATATAGAAAATATTCTTTAATAACAAACTATTATTAAGGATTCCTGATATTAATTATTAACAAGCTAAGCT
>JBFJVR010000140.1:0-6715 GCA_041624095.1 Oleiphilaceae bacterium | reverse complement strand
TAGATCGCATGCTCCGGCGCGGGTAATATGACCCCCCCACCCAATGCTAGATCTGACAGTACAAGGTCATGATTGGCGACCACAACATCGGCCTCTTCCCACTGTTTGCGGGCTTCATAATACGGGCAAGAACTGAAGTAGCTACAACGGCGGTTCGAACATTGCTGGTTATCGGTAGACAGCGAGCGCCAAACATCAGCTTCGATCGTTGTTTGCCACGTATCGCGATCTCCGTCCCATTCACCCGCGGCATATTGCGACAGAAAAACCTCTAACTCCGCTTTGTCGGCGCCCGTAGCGCTTTGGTCTGTAAGAAACAGGGGCAAGGCGCTTTGGTCACTATTAAGGCCTTCTAGTTGTTGATCAAGTTTACTCAAACAAATGTAACGCCCACGCCCTTTTGCGAGAGCATAGCTGAACTCTAAACCAGAATGCTGCGCCAATTCGGGTAGATCTTTACTCAGCACCTGCTCCTGGAGCGCAGTCGTAGCGGTTGACACTACAACACTGCGTTTTTCGGACAGGGCGAGCGGCAACACCGACAAAGTATAGGCGAGCGTTTTGCCCGTTCCCGTTCCGGCCTCGACTACGCATACCGCTGGTTCCGACTTCCTCAAACCCTCTCCGTTAGTTTCTATACTGCCTATATACTTGGCAATTTCCGCAATCATAACGCGCTGCCCGCGCCGAGGCTTAAACCCGTCTCTTGCAGTGAATTTCCGATAGCTAGTCTGGATAAGGTTTTTCTGTTCTTCTGTAAGCATGAATCAAGTGGGTCTGGAAAAATGGGCGGGAGGCCGAAGGTATCGGAATAACAAGCCGCATTCTGCTTGCTGTGCTCCAAACAGTCAATTTGTTTCCTTTGGCGACGTTCCTCAGTTGGCACTTTGCCGATAACGGCTTGGCGCCAAACCTGTGGTCTTGCGAAATACACGGGAAAAATACAAGGGGTCCTCGTAACCGAGTTCGAAGGCGATTTCAGAAATACTCATATCCGATCGATCAAGCAAGAAACAGGCTTGTTCCATCTTCAGATGCATAAAGTGCTGCATTGGCGAGTAACCGGTTATTTCTTTGTATTTACGATTAAAGTGATAACGCGACAATTCACTCACCCGGGCAAAATCATCCAAGCTTAACCGGCGATGCAGATTCTCTCTCATAAACGTGCGCACCGCAGCAATTGAATCGGCAGACAAATCCTTTTCGGAGCGACTACGCAGCCTTTTACTCAAGGTAATGATCTGTTTCAACTGATGCGCTATGTGTACAAATACCGGTAAGCTATAACCCGAACTAACGACGCTGATTAAGGAGTGAAAACTCGACAACAATGCAGGGTCCCGCAGGTTTTTAATGATAGGCACCCCCGCAGAAAAGTGCATATAGTCATAATACTGCTGAGCCTTGGTGCCGCGAAAATGACACCAGAACAGCGACCAGGGACGCTCGGGACGAGCAGCATAATGATGGGACATCCCCGGCGGTAGAACAATCATATCGCCTGCGCCCACTTCTGATGCATGGGCTTCCGTTGGTGCAACGTCGAACTGACTAAGGCGCAACGGGCGAGTTTCGATATCACCAATGCCATCTAGACAATACATCATCAGAAAGTCATCATGATCCACTCGGCGCATTTGATGGCTTTGCGCATTCGGGTAGAAGCCCAAGGCTGTAGGGTAACAGTCCGCCGACAAGGGGTTTTGTTGCAGCTCAAATAAGACAGACTGAGGTACGAGAATTCGCACGCCTCCCTTCCCGAGGGGCCATTCTGAAGGTTTGCTCATAAACAAAGATCGCTAAAAAATAGCAATATTATCCATATCGAGCGCAATTTAAGCAATTCAATTGCGCGCTATATGACGTAAAGTTAGCCTTATCATACTCAAAAGGTAACGACCATGAACAAACAAGTCCCCCTGCTCATCAATGGCGAGTTTGTCACCAGCCAAAGCCAGAACAAAGCCCCCGTCGTTAATCCGGCAAGCCAGGAGCTGCTGGCCGAAATTCCCTACGCCACTCGCAGTGAAGTTGAACAGGCTGTTGCTGGCGCACGCGAGGCCTTTGCTACGTGGCGAAACGTGCCGGTCACCGAGCGCGCGCGCATCATGCTCCGTTACCAGCACTTGCTGAAGCAGCATCAAGCTGAGATCGCAGAAATTCTCGCCGAAGATAACGGCAAAAATCTTGAGGATGCGATGGGAGATGTGTGGCGCGGAATCGAAGTGGTCGAACATGCCTGTAACATCCCTTCACTCATGATGGGCGAAACCGTCGAGAACGTGGCACGAGGCGTGGATACATATAGCCTGACCCAACCCCTTGGCGTAACACTTGGCATCACCCCGTTTAATTTTCCGGCGATGATTCCCTTATGGATGTTTCCGCTGGCAACCGCTTGTGGCAACACCATGATCCTTAAGCCCTCTGAGCAGGTGCCGCTAGCAACTGTTCGCCTTCTAGAGCTGTTTCAGGAAGCCGGCGCACCCGCTGGCATCGTACAAATGATTCATGGCGGCAAAGAGCAGGTCGACCAGCTATTGACCCACCCAGACATCGTAGCTACCTCTTTTGTCGGCTCCGTTCCCGTTGCAAAACACGTCTACCAAACAGCAACGCAGCAACTAAAGCGTGCACAGTGTTTCGCAGGTGCAAAGAACCACATGGTGGTGATGCCCGATGCCGACAAGAACACAGTGATGAACGCTCTGGTAGGCGCTACCGTTGGTGCAGCAGGCCAACGATGTATGGCAATCAGCGTAATCGTATTTGTCGGCGAAACTATCGAGTGGGCAGAAGAGCTTGCTGAGCGTTTACGGGGAATTCGTCCCGGCGTGTGGAATGACCCTGATGCGGCCTTTGGGCCATTAATCAGCCCGGCGGCCAAAGAGCGAGTCGTATCCTTGATACAGAGTGGTATTGATGAAGGTGCAGAATGTCTGGTCGACGGCAGAACCTGTAAGGTCGCGGGTTACCCTGATGGAAACTGGGTCGGACCGACGCTATTTACCAAGGTCACCACCAAAATGCGCATTTACCAGGAAGAAATTTTCGGCCCGGTTGTGAGCTGCATGCAAGTAGACTCGCTTGATGATGCACTTAAACTGGTAAATAACAGCCCTTATGGCAACGGCACCTCGATATTTACACAATCTGGCGTAACGGCTCGCCGCTATCAGCATGAAGTCAGTGTTGGCCAGGTCGGGATCAACCTGCCCATACCGGTACCACTGCCATTCTTCTCGTTTACTGGCTGGAAGGGCTCGTTTATGGGCGATTTGCATGCTTACGGTAAACAAGCGGTACGTTTTTATACTGAAACCAAAACCGTCACCGCGAGCTGGAAAGAATCCCAGCACCAAACACCCAACATGAGTATCTCCTTAAAATAGGTAAACGCACGGCACTCCGCAAAGGCACGCAACAATGAACTTTGAGCTGAACGAAGAACAACAGGCCTTTCAGCAAACGGCCCGAAAATTTGCCCAACAGCACCTCGCGCCCAATGCGCAACATTGGGACCAGGAGCAGCACTTTCCCAAAGCAGCTTTCAAGGCGGCTGGAGAACTCGGCTTTATGGCCTTATACGTTCCCGAATCGGCTTATGGAATAGGTCTAAGCCGCTTAGACAGCGCTATTATTATTGAGGAACTCGCCTACGGCTGCACGTCAACAGCCGCGTTTATCAGCATTCATAACATGGCATTTAACATGCTGGCGAAATATGCTGCGCCCGCTCTGGTAGAGAAGTGGGCTCCTGATCTTGCATCTGGAAGCAAACTGGCCAGCTACTGCCTTACGGAGCCGGGGGCAGGTTCTGACGCAGCTTCGCTAACGACCAAGGCCACTAAGCAAGGAGAGCATTACGTGGTAAATGGCAGTAAATCCTTTATCTCTGGCGCGGGTGATACTGACCTGTTAATTGTCATGCTCAGGACCGGAGGCCCCGGAGCAAAGGGCATTAGTTGCCTGGCAATCCCTGCGGACTCAGAAGGTATCAGCTTTGGCAAGAAAGAAGAAAAACTAGGGTGGAACAACCAGCCCACTCGTATCATTAATTTTGAAAACGTAAAGGTCCCCTGCACTCACCTGCTGGCAACTGAAGGCGAAGGATTCAAACTTGCGATGGAAGGGCTTGACGGCGGCCGGATTAATATTGCCGCCTGTTCGGTTGGCACCGCTGCGGCGAGCATCGTGCTCACACGCAACTACGTCAACGAGCGCCAGCAGTTTGGGCAGGCAATTGCTAACTTTCAGAATACCCAGTTCAAACTCGCAGATATGCTCACGGAACTTGTCGCTGCCCGTCAAATGATCTACCTTGCAGCATACATGCTCGACAAGAACCATCCCGAGAAAACCGCCCATTGTGCCATGGCGAAACGTTTTGCGACCGATTACTGCTTCAGAATCTGTGATGAAGCCCTACAATTGCACGGTGGTTATGGTTACATTAAGGAATACCCGATTGAGCGTTTCTTTCGTGATACTCGGGTACACCGAATTCTTGAAGGCACCAACGAAATCATGCGACTTATCATCGCCAAACGTCTATTAAGCGATGAGAATATGCGCCTTGTTCACTAAGTTAAGGACCTACTCATGAGCAGCAATGCCAGTACCTCAGATAAGATCAGCTTCGAAGTTGAAAAGCATATCGCCATCATTACTATCAATAACCCTCCCGCAAACACATGGGATCTCGAAAATCTGACCGGCTTGAAGGCGATTATCGATGCCTTAAACGCGATGCCCGAAATTTCTGCTCTGGTGATCCATGGCAAGGGTGACAAGTTCTTTTCGGCGGGAGCTGATCTGAAACAGTTTGCTGAAGGAAACAAAGCCGCAGCCAAGGACGTTGCCGAAGCCTTTGGTGCAGCCTTTGAAGCCTTGGCAAATTTTCGCGGCGTATCGATTGCGGCAATTAATGGCTATGCAATGGGAGGCGGACTTGAATGCGCCTTAGCGTGCGATATTCGAATTATTGAACAACAGGCCCAAGTTGCCCTACCCGAAGCGAGCGTCGGTTTGCTGCCCTGCGCAGGAGGCACGCAACGTTTATCGTGGCTGGTGGGCGAAGCCTGGGCAACGCGCATGATTCTTTGTGGCGAACGCATTGACGCCGAAACCGCCACTCGCATTGGCTTAGCTCAAGAATGTGTCGCTACCGGCGACGCACTGAGCACGGCCATGGCGCTGGCCACAAAGGTTGCCAAACAAAGCCCGGATGCGGTGCACGCCAGTAAATCACTGCTTTGCGCCCCTCGTGAACGATCAATTGCACAGGGCCTTGAAGCTGAACGACAAGCCTTTGTTGACTTGATTGGCGAAGCAAATCAACTGGAAGGCACCCAGGCATTTCTGGAAAAACGCGCGCCCGTCTGGCGGATATAGCAGGCTTACTGCAAAGACGTACAAGAGTTTGCGCTGCAGGCGCCCGTTTTCCTCCACATGCGAAATGAATTTATGAGCACAGATAGTACTGAACAACACGTCCTGATCACCACACTCGAAGCTAACAATGGTCGCGTGGGTGTCTTGGAACTGAACTCGGAAAAAACCCTGAATAGCCTGACGCTAGACATGGTGCGCACCATCCACAGGCAGTTGGTCGCATGGCAACAAGACGACGATATTGCCTTGGTGGTATTGAGTGGCGAGGGGGAAAAGGCATTTTGCGCCGGCGGTGATGTGCAACAGCTTTATCGTTCAGCGATTGAAAAACCTGGCGGGCCCTGTACCTATGGCGAGTCATTTTTTCTCGAAGAATATTGCTTGAACTATTTGATTCACAGCTATTCCAAACCCTTGCTTTGTCTCGGCCATGGCGTTGTTATGGGAGGCGGCCTAGGGCTGATGGCAGGCGCCAGTCACCGAGTGGTCACTGAGAAGACCCGTATCGCCATGCCCGAAATCACCATAGGCCTGTTCCCGGACGTAGGAGGCACCTGGTTTCTTAGCAAGATGCCCAGAGCGCTAGGGGTGTTCTTTGCACTCACCGGTGCCTCAATCAATGCGAGTGATGCCTTGTTTACCCATCTGGCCGACTACGTTGTCAGTCATCAAAACCGGGCTCAGGTGCTTGAAGCCATCATTCAACAGGAGTGGACACACAATACAAATGAAAACAACGCACGTTTGAGTGCACTGCTAAGCGAACTGTCGCTAACGCCACTGGAACTTCAACAGGCAGCAGACAGCGAGTTAGGCCCGTGCATGCCTATGCTTGAAACCGCTTGCCAGCAAACCTGCCTCGGTGAGGTCATGTCGGCGTTGCGTAAAATCGATAACAAAACTAAATGGCTGGAGAAAGCGATTTCCACAATGGATGCAGGCTCCCCGTTATCGTCGCTTATTATATACGAGCAGCTAAGACGGCACCGCTACGCAGACTTGCAACGCGTATTCATTAGCGAGTACCAATTGGCAACCAACGTTATACGCTATCCCGAATTTGCCGAAGGTGTGCGTGCACTGTTAATAGACAAAGACAAGTCACCTAAATGGCAGTTTGATCATTTTAGTGCCGTTCCGGCCTCACTGTTGGAGCACTTTTTTAGCGCCCCTTGGGAGACCAATCCAATCATCGAAAAGCTTGGCGCTCTGGGTTAAGGATCAGGCAGACGCAAGCAGAATAACAATAAACACTTTCACTCAGTTTTATTAAGGAGCCATTATGAACACCATTGCTTTTATCGGGCTTGGCAATATG
>JBFJVR010000139.1:0-6721 GCA_041624095.1 Oleiphilaceae bacterium | reverse complement strand
TAGACGGTAGACGGTAGACGGTAGACGGTAGACGGTAGACGGTAGACGGTAGACGGTAGACGGTAGACGGTAGACGACAGATTATAGAGGATGAAGATGAACACAGAAGGCCCGGTAAACAGAGCAACTTTTGATCAGGTAATGGTGCCCAACTATGCGCCGGGAAACATGATTCCGGTGAAGGGTGAGGGTGCATTGGTTTGGGATCAAGACGGTCGGGAGTATCTTGATTTTGCCGGTGGTATCGCCGTGAGTGCCCTCGGGCATTGCCACCCGGCACTGGTTGCCGCGCTGAGTGAACAGGCTAGTAAGCTTTGGCATGTTAGTAACGTATTAACCAATGAGCCCGCACTGAGACTCGCGCGACTATTGGTTGAGCACACCTTTGCCGACAAGGTCTTTTTTGCCAATTCAGGGGGGGAGGCCAATGAGGCGGCATTTAAGCTCGCGCGACGCTATGCCTGGGACCACTATGGCCCCGGAAAAAACGAGATTATTTCTTTCTATAATAGTTTTCATGGTCGGACCCTGTTTACCGTCACCGTTGGCGGGCAGGCCAAATATACCGAAGGCTTTGCTCCGGTTCCGGAGGGGGTGCTGCACGCTGAATTTAACAACATAGCCTCGCTTAAGGCGCTGATGTCTGAGCGCACTTGTGCCGTGGTAATAGAGCCGGTGCAGGGAGAGGGTGGTATTCAGCCTGCTGACGAGGCATTTTTGGCACAAGTGCGAAGCCTGTGTGACGAGCATAATGCCTTATTGATATTTGATGAAATTCAAACCGGCGTTGGCCGTACCGGCTTTCTCTACAATTATATGAAGTCGGGCGTGGTGCCCGACATACTGACGACCGCAAAGGCCCTCGGTGGAGGCTTCCCGATTGCTGCGATGCTCACAACGGAGCAGATCGCCACCAGCTTGGCTGTGGGTACGCATGGCAGCACATATGGGGGTAACCCTCTGGGTTGTGCGGTTGCCGAAGCGCTGTTGCACGAGGTATTGAAACCCGGTGTGATAGATGCTGTCGTGGAGAAGGGGCAGCGTCTGCGTGATGGCTTGGCCGCGCTAAACGCACGTTTTGGCGTATTCAAAGAAGTGCGGGGAGAGGGCTTGTTGATCGGTGCCGAACTCGCAGATAAATGGCAGGGCCAGGCAAAAGACTTTATGACGGCGGCGGGAGAGGTGGGCTTGCTGGTGCTGATCGCCGGGCCGAATGTTATCAGGCTCGCGCCGTCGCTATTGATCAGCAATGAAGAGATAGATAGAGGTTTAGCTAAACTGGCCAAAGCAATTGAAGTACTGGTTGCCTAGAATAGAGATTGGGCAGCCACCCTGAGTCTGGATATGCAGGAGAGTTAGTCATGTTGATTCGACCTTGTCGTGCTGAAGACTTAGCTGGCATAGAAGCGGTGGTTAGTGAAAACCGCTCACAGCTGTCCACTTTGCCTCGAGATCGGGCAAAGCTGCAAGAGCGTATTGAGCACTCGATGCGTTCGTTTGCACAAGAGCCCGAGCAGAATGGCCGAGCGTTTTTCCTGTTTGTCATGCAAGACAGCACTAGCGGCGAAATCGTTGGCACCTCCGGCATCAACATGAATAACGACAAGAGCCGGCCATTCTATAGTTATCGCCTTGATGAACTCATTCACTCCTCGCCGAAGTTAAATGTGCATAGCGCGGTACCGGTGTTGTATCTGACGCACGAGCTGACGGGGCATACCGTCTTGTCATCGCTTTCGATAAAAGAACCGCTGCGCAACAGTGAGTATTTTTCGTTACTTTCACGCAGTCGGCTGATGTTTATCCGGCAGTTTAAAAAATTGTTTAGTACGCAGTTGGCAGTGGAAATCCAAGGCGTACAAGACGATAACGGCCAATCGCCGTTTTGGGATAGTTTGGGTCGGCATTTTTTTGATATGGATTTCGCCACTGCCGATTATTACTCCGGTGTAAAGAGCCGTACGTTTATCGCAGAAATGATGCCGCAGCACCCGATCTATGTGCCGCTGCTCACGCCCGAAGCCCAGAAGGCACTAGGGCAAGCAGATGCTCGCGCAGCGGCGACCTGCGCACTGCTCTATCGCGAAGGTTTTAAAAGCAGCAAGCACTTCGATATCTTTGATGGTGGGCCAACGCTGCTGGGCGAGCGGGATGAGTTACTGACGATCCGTCAGACCCAGCAGAAACAGATGCGGCGCAGCGATATCAATATGGGCATGCGCTATATGGTCGCTAACCAGTCATTAGCGCAGTTCCGTTGCACACTGACTCAAATGACCGATGGGATCGGCGAAGTGCTTCGGCTCAACCGCGCTGTGGCTGATCTCCTTGAACTAGATGACGGTGACGACATGACATACGTTCCGCTTTAGACGGAGGATTCCAATATGATGTATATCCGGCCCATTGCCAGCTCCGATCTGGACGCTTTGTACCACTTGGCTCAACATGCCGGTGTCGGCGTCACTACGTTGCCCGCAAATGCAGAGTTACTGGCAGAACGTATCGAATTGTCGGAGCGCTCCTTCGCGCAGCGTGTTCCTGCCCAGCGGGCAAACTATCTGTTTGCGCTTGAAGATGCAGAACTTGGTCGTGTCGTTGGCGTAAGTGCCATTGAGGCCCACGTGGGTGTTGATGATGTCTGGTATAACTATCGTTTGAGCAAGTGCGTCAATGCCTCGAAGGAAATCGGCGTGCATACCACTAACCAGACCCTTTACTTAACCAACGACCTGACCGGCTGCTCCGAAGTCTGCTCTTTGTTCTTGGATGAGCCCTACCGGCTAGAAAACAACGGGCGCATGTTATCGAAATGTCGCTTCCTGTTTATGCGTGATTATGCTCACCTGTTTGGTGAGAAGGTCATCGCTGAGATGCGGGGCTATTCCGATGCAAATGGTAAATCACCTTTTTGGGAGGCGTTGGGGAAGAAGTTCTTCGGTATGGAGTTTTCGCAAGCCGATTACCTGAGCGGCCTGGGAAATAAATCCTTCGTTGCAGAGCTGATGCCCAAATATCCGATTTACTTGTCGTTTCTTCCCAAAGAAGCGCAAGAGGTGGTTGGCCACGTTCATGATAATACAAGGCCGGCGCTTGCCATGTTACAGAGCGAAGGTTTTAACTTTAACGGCTTTGTAGATATTTTTGATGCGGGGCCGATTGTAGAGGCATTTGTGCACAATGTGCGTGCAGTTCGCGAGAGCCGTTATCGACAGGCACTTATTTGTAAGCACCCGCCCGAAGCGGATGAAAGCAGCGAGTACTATCTTGTCAGCAATGGCGCGCTTGAACATTTTAGAGCGATACTGGTGATTGCCGAAGCAGTGAAGGCCGATACCTTGGCGCTCAGTGCCGAAGAAGCGGATATCTTGCAGGTAGAAATGGGCGATATGTTGCGTGTGATTCCCATGCGCTATAAGGAGAGTTAAGCATGTGCAGTACCGATTTAATGATTTCGGGTGGTTGGATGACGGGTAGCGGAGCTACCTTCGAATCGCGCAATCCCGCCAGCTTAAAACGTGTCTGGTTCGGTACCTCCGCTGGCGCAGAGGATGTCGAGCGAGCGGTGAAGGTTGCACGAAAATCTTTTTTGGATTGGAAGAAAGAAAGCTTCGAAAATCGCGTTGCCATTGTAAAACGCTTTCGTGCCATGCTCGAAAAACACAAGCAAGAACTGGCCGACTGTATAGGTCGGGAAACGGGCAAACCTCTCTGGGAATCGCTAACCGAGGTTGCAGCGATGATCGGCAAGATCGACATTTCGATCAATGCCTATCAGGAACGCACCGGGACACACAGCGGTGAGGGCGAACCGCGTTCAGTATTGCGCCATCGGCCGCACGGGGTGGTCGCCGTATTTGGTCCGTATAATTTTCCGGGGCACCTTCCTAACGGGCATATTGTTCCTGCGCTGTTAGCCGGGAACGTGGTGCTGTTCAAACCGAGTGAACATGCGCCACTGGTAGCGCAGGAAATCGTCAAACTATGGCTCGAAGCGGGTTTGCCTCAAGGCGTGATGGCCTTGCTGCAAGGCGGGAGAGAAACGGGAGAGGCCCTTGCGGCTCACCCCGGTATTGATGGTTTGTTTTTTACCGGCAGCTCGCAAACAGGCAAGGCTTTACATAGCCAATTTGCTGGTCAGCCAGAAAAAATACTGGCGCTCGAAATGGGTGGCAATAACCCGCTCATTGTAGATGAGCTAAGCGACCTTAAGGCGGCGGTTCATCATACCCTGTTCTCTGCTTTTGTTTCGGCGGGTCAGCGTTGTACTTGCGCTCGGCGCTTGCTGGTGCCGAGGTCTAAATTCGGTGACCGCTTTTTGACCGCGCTAACAAAAGCAGCCGAAAAGCTAAATGTGGGTGCCTACGATGCGGAGCCTCAGCCTTTTATGGGGAGCGTGATTTCAGCTGAAGCGGCGCAGCAGCTGCTTGAGGCACAGCAGAACTTACTCGATATGGGAGGGGTTTCGCTAGTGCCGATGCGCAGCCTGCAAAAGGATACTGGCTTACTCACTGCCGGGCTGGTCGATGTCAGCGAAATAGATGCACTGCCCGATGAAGAATACTTTGGCCCCTTGCTACAGGTGCTGCGTTACGACGAGTTCGACGAGGCGATCAACATCGCCAATACTACGCGATTCGGGCTTGCGGCGGGCTTGTTGAGTGACAGCCGTAAGCGTTATGAACAGTTCTTTAATGAAAGTCGTGCGGGTATCGTAAACTGGAATAACCCGCTCACCGGCGCCAGCAGTGCGGCTCCTTTTGGAGGCATTGGGGCAAGTGGGAACCATCGCCCCAGCGCCTACTATGCAGCTGATTATTGTGCGTACCCGGTGGCCTCGATGGAAAGCGATTGCCCTCGAGTGCCCGATACCTTAGCGCCCGGCATTGATTTGACGGGGGTTGAATAGCATGCCGGCATACGAATTCAATTACGATGGGCTGGTCGGGCCAACGCATAACTATGCAGGCTTGTCCTTCGGAAATATTGCCTCAGAGAAAAACCTGAAGAATGTATCTAACCCCAGGCTCGCGGCTAAACAAGGCTTAAAGAAAATGAAAGCCTTGGCCGACAAGGGGATTAAGCAAGCCGTTCTGCCTCCGCAACAGCGGCCAGACATTTCGGTACTGCGGCAATTGGGTTTTAGTGGCAGTGATGCGCACGTACTGACCAAGGCAGCCAAACAAGCACCTGGCTTATTGGCCTCGGTATATTCAGCGTCCAGCATGTGGACAGCCAATGCAGCGACGGTATCGCCCAGTGCCGATACTGGCGACAAGCGGGTGCATTTCACTGCGGCTAACCTGAATGCGAAGTTTCACCGCTCTATCGAACATCAAACCACGACGCGCATTCTGCGCGCGTTGTTTCCCGACGAAAACCACTTTGCACATCATCCGGCCTTGCCCGGTGTGGCACAGCTGGGCGATGAAGGTGCAGCGAATCACAATCGCATGTGCGGCCATTACGGTGAGCCGGGCGTCGAGTTATTTGTCTACGGGCAAGAAGCCTTCAACGCAAGCGCGCTAAAACCAAAGCGTTACCCGGCCAGACAAACCCTTGAAGCGAGCCAGGCGGTCGCAAGATTACACCAGCTTGAACCTGAGCGCGTCGTGTTTGCACAACAACACCCCGAAGTGATCGATGCAGGCGTGTTTCACAACGATGTGATTGCAGTGAGCAATCGCGATGTATTGTTCTATCACGAACAGGCCTTTCTTGATACGTCGAAGGTTCTCATCGAATTGCGTCAAAAAATGGGAACGCATGCGCTGAAAGCGATCTGTGTTAAAGGTGATGAAGTGAGTGTTGGCGACGCGGTGCAAAGTTACTTGTTTAACAGCCAGCTGCTAAGCATTGACGATAAGCATATGCTTTTGGTGGTGCCACAGGAATGCCGCCAGGTAAGTTCGGTTTCACGTTATCTGAACAGGCTGATTGCTTCGGGCGGGCCGATCAAAGAGCTTGAGTTTTTCGACCTGAAACAAAGTATGCAAAATGGGGGTGGGCCCGCATGCTTGCGCCTGCGAGTGGTATTAAACGAAGCGGAACTAAAAGCGGCTAATTCGAAAGTAATGATGAACGATGCCCTTTTCGAAACGCTGAATGCCTGGGTCGATAAGCATTATCGAGATGAACTTGCGCAGAGTGATATGGCCGATATCAGGCTATATCAGGAAACAATCACGGCGCTTGACGAGCTTAGCCAGATACTTGGGCTCGACGCGGTATATCCGTTTCAGCTCGTTTAGCTTGTCACCTTTTTTAGCATTAGTCCGGCACGCTGACCTGCCGGTACATGTCGATTCGGGAATACGATGTATTCTGTCTCTGAGGCAACGACATACTTTGAACCCCTTGATTCCCAAATAAGGCTACCCTTGGGGTATGCTTCGAAATTCGCCACATCATCGGGAATATGTAAGACAAAACCCTCGCCTTGGTGCACGACCTCGTGGCTTACTTCAAAGCGTAATAACGGCGCGTGTATATCTTCTCGACCTGGATCATTGGGCGCTGGCCCGAGTTCATCGTGCTGTTTGGTGCAGATAGTGAACAGGGTTTCAGCGACGTCGGCATATGCAGTCAGGTCGTTCTTGCCGAAAGGGTGTACCTTTCCCAGTTCGATAGTAAAGCTTTCGGCCTCGTAGCGACGGGCACTATGTGCCGAGAAAGTGGTCGAAGGGGTCGACTGAAGCAGCAGTGCGCGCACTCCCATATC
>JBFJVR010000138.1:0-6819 GCA_041624095.1 Oleiphilaceae bacterium | reverse complement strand
TACACCCTCGGCGACTTCACCCAGCTCATCCACCGCCTCTTGTAAGTTTTTACCGGAACCAAAGGCAAAACCTACCCGATAGTTGCGGCTTAAAGGCGAAGTACAGGTTGCGATAAGATCACCCACCCCGGACAAGCCCAAGAAGGTCATTGGGTTTGCGCCCTGGGTCTCTGCAAAGCGCCCCATTTCTGCCAAGCTCCGTGTCAACAGCATCGAAACGGTATTCTCACCCAATTTTTTTGCCGCCGCGATACCAGCCATAATGGCATAAATATTTTTTAACGCGCCGCCCAGCTCCACACCATTGACATCGGCACTGGCATAGACACGAAAATGCCCGCAACCCAGCACCTGCTGGACGCACTGACGCAGGTCTGAGTTATCACTAGCAATGACCGTAGCCGTTAGTTCTCTCTTCGCGATTTCCTTCGCCAGGTTCGGCCCGCCCATGACACCAAAAGGAGAATCGGGAAATACGTCACGAAGAATATCACTCATCAGGTTCAAGGTGCCGGGCTCTATACCTTTAGTGGTACTGATCAGCATTTGATCCGACTGTACAAAGTGACTCGCCGCCTCTACTACAGCGCGAAACGATTTACTGGGAATAGCGACAAAGATAAGGTCTGCACCCGACACCGCTTGCTGCAGGTCGGATGTGACATTGAGATTTTGATGCAGTGTAAGGCCAGGAAGATACTTAATGTTCTCGCGGCTTGCTTGTATTTGCTGAGCGGTTTCGGCTTTGCGCGTCCACAAACGAACCTCGCACCCATTTTCGGCAGCTATGTCCGCGATCACTGTACCGAAACTTCCGCCTCCTAATACAGCAATGGACTTTGAGTTAGACATGTATTCTCAATCTATTTTTATATCAATCAAAGATCAACCGACTTGTGATGATACGGCATCAACGTTTTCCTGCTCAAGAACGCTCACCAGATCCTTAAACTGTTCGCGATTGTGCTCATTCAGATCCATTAGCATCTTGTGTGCACACAGCACTCGGGAGCGCAACTCTTGCTCTTCCAGCTCCTTGACGGGTAATTCAATCAGCTCCTGATTGGTAGATGCAGGTTCACGCATAATCAAGAACACGGTATCGAACCCCATGGTCATTAATATACGGGTGATATCGGGGTTGACCGAGACAATCGACGGGAGGAAGTGACTTTTTTGCTTTGCCTGCACGGCCAGTTTGGCTAACAGGCCCAAGGTCGTACTATCGATCAGCGTTGTTTCACTCAAATCGACGACCAGGGTAGCAAAGGCTGGGTCGAGTGTAATGGCTTCTATTGCCTGATCAATCGAAGAACAGGAGCTAAGACGTACCTCGCCAACCAGCTTAAGGACGTATACTCCGCAATTTTCAGCCTGTAATATTTTACATCTAGACATGGCTAATCAACTCTTCAGTTTGTGCAAACCATCGATGAAACAGCTTCCTGACGTTTCAACCCGAAATCGTAAGTACCGCAATATCATCCGGTAACTCATCATTGTCTCCCAGGCCCAGCGAGGAAAACAGCGATTCTATCCCTCGTTGCTCACTTGAAACAACATCTAACAGTAACTTTTCTTTATCTTTGAGTGTCTCACCCGGTACAACCTCAAGAATTCCGTCAGAAAAAATCGTAATTCTGAAAGTATCCGGCAAAACCCGGGTTACCACTTCGAACTCAGGTTCCGGAAACAAACCCACCGCCATACCCTTCGCATCGAGAAATTCGGATACCGCACCAGAGGTCAAAACCGGCAAAGGCAAATGGCCACCGACGGAGTACGTTAGCTGATGCGTATAGCGATCCAGGATGCCCGCGAAGACAGTGACATGCTTACCCATGTCCGAAGCAATAAGTTCCTGATTCATTCGCTTTAGAAAACGGGCAGGGCAAGAAATTTCATCACTGGAGCCGCGTTTCAGATTACGTTTAAGGCGCATGGTAAGGTTCTTCAACAAAACCGTGGTGAAAGCGGACGATGCACCATGACCGGAAACATCTGCGAAGTAGAAAAGGCAGCGTTTACTATCGAGATTAAAATAGTCCAGAAAGTCTCCACTTAAATACAGCGATGGTTTAATCCTGTGGTCAAAATGAAAGCCGTGTATCTCTTTCTGCACTGCAGGCAGCATCTTGAGTTGAATCTGTAACCCGGCTTTTTGATCACTACGCAACTCCTGAATACCTTCGCGAAGCTTCTTATTGCCCTCTTCAAGCTCGAGATGCAACTGTTTATTTACCTTGGCGAGTCTTATCTTATCCAGTATACGATGGATAACATGGTCAACATTGGCGTAGTCTTCAACAGGTTTCAAAATAAAGTCGGCTGCACCTGCGCGCAAGCAGGCTACTACATCTCCCGCAGTGTCGGTCTTGGATACAATCACCAGCGGCGCAGGAAGTACGTTTTTCTGAAGATGCGGCAAGCGTGCTATTTCTTCATTATTAATATCAGCAAATATCAGCTCTGGCGCTTTGGCCTTCGCAAGTTCAATTGCCTGTTCAATACTGGCAACGCTCTGCACAAAATAACCTTTTGCCTTTAGGTAGTCGGCTAATTTTTTTCGATCCGTGTCATCTTTATCAATGACAAGAATGCGATCAGCGAAACTGGACATTTACTTCCTCTTAAACCCATGAAGCAATCGCGTTTTATCACGATCACTAAGCGCAGTATAGGCCAAGGCAAGATGCCGTCTATCAAAACCTGAGCGTAATCTCAAAAATATATAAAAAACATGCACTGCATGACGAAAATGTGCAAGTTTGCACACTAAAATGCCTTGATTTTCGGATTTTGGATTCATCATTTTGCCCCCCTAAGAGGCTTAATGCGATACAGGTCGTACTAAGCTAATGAAGCGGTCAAGCAAGGATCACAGCGGACCATGCTTGCATGTTTGCAAACTGCTTTATTGCCGCTAACAAAAAGGTTACTCTTATTTTTTAGATTTACCCTGAGACTAGTCTCATTCATTAGAGTATTCACACTAATTCACATATCGGACTTTCTTTCTTGAACCTAAATGTCGAAGACCTGCTTGGCGTAAATTACAAACTCATCATGGACCCGGTTCACGGTGGCATCCCCCTGTTAAGGCACGAAGTCGCGATTGTCGATCACCCTCTATTTCAGCGCCTTCGCTATATATGTCAGAACGACATCCTGTCTTTAGTGTTCCCTGGAGCCACCCATTCGCGTTTTCTGCACAGTGTTGGCGCCATGCACGTAGGCGGAAGAATGTTTATGGCCATGATTGAAAACAGCCTTAAACGCAGAGCCGGAAACAAGCTACAGGGCATTCAAGATACCACCCTTGAAGCAATCAGCTATTTTAATCGACTCGTCAGAGCCGCCTGCCTGCTGCATGACAGCGGGCACTGCAGTTTTTCGCATCAGTTCAGCCGCACCCCTGCGATACATCAACTGCTCAGTACCGAGGGTCGATTTAAGGCACTATGGGGCACCTTGGACTATCAACGCATATACCGCGACATTCCAGCGTCGCTGGAGCATGAGCACTACTCGGTAAGAGTTGCGCATCATATTCTTAGCGAAATTAATCTACAGGCGCACGACCCTCAAGCCTTGGATATTCTTGCACTGATGGAAACAACCGACATCGAACCAAGCAGCACCTTCGCGTCGCATGCTAACGCCTTATGGCCACTTATTCACCACGAAACAAACCTACCAGCGCCCCCCGCCGAACTGCCCTTGAAGCTCCGCAATCTGCTCGCGGATATTGTTTCTGGCGAACTCGACGCAGACCGGGCAGACTATATGCTGCGCGATGGTTTTCACTCTTCGGTAACCATCGGTGGCTTTAACCTGGACCATCTGTTGAGCAACTTGCATATCGGCTGGTGTCCACAAACAGGTTGGACCGGTATAGCAATCTCCGATAAGGGGCTAGGTTCGCTCGAAGACTTCGTCTACAGCCGTCACCAGATGTACCGGCAAGTCTATGCGCATAAAACCGCTCAGGGCTTTGACTGGCTTCTCAGAGCTGCGATGGGTGAAGTACTGTCTCAGCCCCCCATACTCGAGTTTGTAGATGGCTGTTTGGAAGATATCGAACAATTCAAGCGCTTAACCGACAACTACTTTTGGGAGGCATTCAGACAACATGCGGATCGCACGCCCGACAGCTACTCTCGCTGCATTTTGGAACGCATTAAAATGTCGCATATTGCTACACGAATCAACTTGAGTGACCAAGAAGAAGCAACTTACCTGAGCTTTCTTTCACAAGAACACAAGTGCCCAAGCAATCAATTAGTGGCATCGAGCATTACTGCGCGCTTTACTCGAATAAAATCCGATTTTGACGAGATCAAGGTGCTGTGCAAAGATCATCAGAACAATAGCGCTACCCTGAAGCTTATTTCAGACACTAGTCAGTTTTTCGCAAAATTCAGCGATGACCGCATCACGCATTTTTACTTAAACCCCTTAGCGATAGAGTGTTGATCTATGCAACATCAGGGAAGCCCTAAGATATGAAAACCAGAGAGCGCATCCTGCATAAAAGCCTTGAACTGTTCAATGAGCTGGGCGAGCCCAACGTCACCACCTTATTGATCGCCGATGAGCTGGACATCAGCCCCGGCAACCTTTACTACCACTTTAAAAGTAAAACCGACATTCTGACTGAGCTATTTGGCTGGTACGAGCACGAAATGAACAGCCTGCTCGAAGTCCCTGACGCACCTATGGACATTGAAGACCAATGGTTCTTCCTGCATTTAATATTTGAAGGTATTGCCCGGTATCGCTTCTTGTACAAAGATGTGGTCAATGTGCTGAAGCGGCACGAAAAGATCAAACCACACTTTGAAAAAGTGATCGCACGAAAACGTGCGGCGAGCGAAAAGATTTTACGTAGCTTAAGAGATCAGGGGCGTTTGGAAGCGACTGAGAACGAACTCAATGCCTTATGTGACAATATTGTGCTATGCGCAACATTCTGGCTGAACTATACCATCGTGACAGGTCGAAGCGAAAACGGAAAACTGCTGGCCCAGGGTGTGTATCAGGTTATCTCGCTTGTCGCACCCTACCTGGAAGGTGAGCAAAGAGCCTTGTTGAATGAGCTGAAAAACGCCTACCTCTGAGATACTGCTTCGTTGCGGGAGGCGCGACCGCCTCCCTTCTCATAAAACAGCTAAAACCGGCCTACTTTTTATTTTCCAGTTTATGCAGGCGGGCCTCGAGCATTCTGACCTGCTCTTCGAGGGCTTGAATCCGACTATTTGAAGGCATACCCAAACGATCCAATGCGGCTGACACTCGCTGATCAAACACACTTTCAAGCTTACCAAAAGTATCCGTCGCACGTTCTTTGACGCCTTCGACTCGGTCTTCAACGGCCTTAAAGCGCTTCTCGACCGCACCACGCGTCAGGTGCTCAAGTTCTTCGCCTTCTTTTACCAGTTTGTCGAAGATCTTCCCGGTATCTTCTTCAGCCTTATTGTACGCGCCCAGACCAGCCAGCCAAATCTGCCTTGCAGACTCTTTTATTTTCTCTGACAACTGCGCATTATTTTCAGTTTCACTACTGGTTGTTTTCTTTGCCATACTAGCCACCTCAAAAATTTAGCAGAGTGTAGCGCAATCAGAATTTTCTGTCTCGCATCGCGGGGATTATAATCCTAGGCTAGAGAACTCGCTTTAATAATAATTTACAAATTCTCCGTTGTCCTAAGGCTCTTTTATAGCTATACCAATACACAGCACCTAGTAGATTAAGCAAAGGTATTTTTTGGACGAGAAAAGTCGAAGCACCGTTGTAACTAGGGAGATTATAAAAAGGAAAGGTAATTTAAGGCACAACAATGGGGTTAAACACCAAAGCCAGATTCATCAATGCGATTGTACAATGGCTCACCTATGAACGCCCTCCCGGCCCGGTTCCGATGAGCGACTACGAACGCTTGCGCTACGAAATTAAACCTGGTGATGTCATTCTGGTCGAAGGCCGTAGTCGCGTCAGTGACGTCATAAAGAACATCACCCAAAGTCGCTGGTCTCACGCTGCGCTTTATGTGGGACGCGTCCATGAAATAGAAAACCCTAAAACAAGACAACGAGTGAAGGACTATTTTGACGGCCAGCCCGATGTCCAGCTTATTATCGAAAGCGAACTCGGCCTGGGTACCGTAGTCAGACCTTTATCAACTTATGATCGGGACCACCTGCGCATTTGCCGCCCCCGTGACCTAACATTTACCGATGCACACAAAGTCATCGATCACGCAATCGAACACCTCGGCACCGATTACGACGTACGGCAAATTTTCGACCTTCTGCGCTTTTTGTTTCCGTGGCTCATCATGCCCCGAAAATGGCGCTCCAGCCTGTTTACCACAAATGCGGGGAAAACCACAAAAACGGTGTGCTCGACAATGATTGCCGAAGCCTTTGCCTCTATTCAGTATCCCATCCTGCCTTTGGTTAAACGCAGCGAAAATCACGAAATCAAAATCTATCGTCGCAACCCGAAACTATGTACGCCCAGCGACTTCGACTACTCACCTTACTTCGACATTATTAAGTATCCGTTTATGAATTTCGCTCAAACCCAACCAAATTACAGGTTACTTCCGTGGGATGCTGATAACGTGCATTCTGACAGACCATTTTGAGCAAACAAATTCAAACTAACATCTGGCAAATTTATAATTAAATGTACTTAAAACATGCCATTTTGTGGTTGTATTTTGATCATTCTGACTAATACTTCTTAGTACTGACGGTGAAGTGCCTCCGTCAGTTTTATGAAAGACTTTCATGGATACTACTCGCACTTATTGC
>JBFJVR010000137.1:0-6857 GCA_041624095.1 Oleiphilaceae bacterium | reverse complement strand
GCGCAGATATTCTATATCCGACTGGGTGAGTTTTTTAACTACTAGGCGTTTTTCGTCTGGCGTTAATTCGTCAACCAGTTCGCCTAGTGCTGGGTCTTGATTCTTAATGTGTTCCTGAATTTGCAGGGCGTAATCTTCGATTATCTTCCACCCTTCCGTTTCCAGCTCTTTGCACAGCTTCTTGCCGGATGATACCTGCCCCTTCTCGAAACTGCCATTAAGGGCGGTCATTATCTCAGGGCCAACGGTTTGAGCAAAGACAGTAAAGCCTAGTGCGTTTTTGCTTTCAAGCAATTCATCAAAGGTCGCCTTCTGGATGGCAGTATACGGGAATTGCTCAGCCGTGCGACTTTCCTCGTTCTCCCCAGTCTCAAGGCTAAAGACTTTGAGCATGGCGTATTTGGTCGCGTAGCTTGCCGCCTTGCCGGGTGCTTTGTCGCCAGTATCAGCAGCGTGGGCGTTAATGGTGACCGTTACCCGATCCTCTGGATTGTCGATATTGACAAAGCTGACGGCGTAGTCGCCGCTATACAGGTGCATTGATACGCCTTTTTCCTTGTCTCGCCGCTCCAGTAGTTCGGACTTCAATTGCTCAAGGTGAACTACGATACCCTTTGCCACCAGCTCGCGCCGGATAACAGCCGTTACCATGTCGTGAGTCACGGCCCGATAGCCCTGTACGCTTGCATCCTTGCGGACGTATTCAACTTTCTGCATCACCGCGTTAATTCGCTGGTAAATGTTTTTCTCGCTCATATCAATCCCCTATGTTCTCGTCACAGTCGGTGCAAAAGTCACCGTATGCGCCATTGCCGTTACATTGCCAGCATATAGTCCCCTCGAACACGCCTTGGCCCGAGCCTGAGCATTTTTCGCAAACCGCGCTGTCAATATGGTTATGCGGGCAGTTGGCCAGCCATTCGTCAATTTCTTCTATGACTTCATCCTGGTCTTTCCCGGTGATAACCGGATAGTAACTCTCAGGCCCGTCATAGTTTTCATGGGTGGCGACCCACTTGTCGTGCCACCGATCATGGTCAATCTCTATTGTGAAATGCCGATATTCCATATTCCCCTCCGGCCATATCTCGTTTAATTCCGCAATGAGTTCTGCGGGTGTTGGTGTGAATAGGTTAGCCAATGTACTTCTTTGTCACCTCGTACAGCGCGCCACCCTCTACAACGCAATCAGAGCCGTGAATGTGTTTAATGCTGGTGTGGTAGTCTGCCGAATCTTTCATATCTATCCATATGCACATTTCAGGATCAGACCCATCCATAACATCCTGCTTGAACTTTGGCAGATGGTTTTTCCACATTTCTTCTGCTTCGGATAGCGTTATAAGGTCGGTATTGGCGACAATGTTTCTAGTGGTTGCGTATTGAAACGCGCAATTTTTCTCTTCCATATCCCCTCCTATTGGTATAACTCTGCATTCAGCGAGACCTATCGGCTCGCTAATTTGGTGTTAATCACTCACCAACAATAGTATTATAAAACAATTCTTGCATCAATGCCTTTTTATAATTAATATCCAGCTATGCACGATTCACACGTCAAACAATACAAGCAATACCACAGCGCAAGTGCTGAGAAATACTTAGCACTTCGCCATGACCGTGATTGCGTGCTGGCTTTTCTGTACCATTTGAGAAGGTCGATTTAACCCCGCAAAACAGAGGCGCAGCGAAGCGGAGTCCGACTGATTTTGCTTTGTTATACGGACTACTAACTACGGAGTGATACTAATGCACAAGATAGAGGTTGAATGTCAGAACGACGACTGCGCAGAGTATTTCGGCGTTGATCTTGAATCAGAGGATTGCGGTGAAGGCACAACCCATGTTGCCACCTGCTACATGTGCGGCCACAAAACCCAATTTGATATTGAATACAGTGGCCCACAAGCGGGTAACGAGAAGGCCGTATAACACCGATATATACGACACTTGTCCAACTATTGCGGACTTGAGGCGCTCGATATGATCGCTTATAATACCCTTGTCGCTGCAAAATCAGCGGCCCACCGTGGAAAGTGGAAAAGGCAAAGCACTGCGAGGCTCTTTTAGTTGCCCTCCGGTGCCAGTTTTTTAACGGTGCTCGCCCTGGTTTCCACGACCGGGGGGCAATTAAAGGAGCTTTTTTGTGTCCAAAGCACAGGCAATAGTAGACCGGCTTCAGTTGGTCAAATCAGTGGGGGATGGCAAGTGGATGGCTTGCTGTCCAGCCCATGACGATAAATCCCCATCAATGCGCATTACGGAGCTTAACGACGGCAGGGTTTTAATACACTGCTTCGCCGGATGCACTCCCCTAGATATGATGGCCGCAATTGGCCTTAATCTCCCCGATCTTTTCCCTGATGACCACTCTCAGCACTTCCGGCCAATAGGCCCGCGAAGGCGAAAAACTCCATCAGAGGATGAATTTCTCATCGAGATATGCAAGTCTGCTAGGGCAGAGGGTCGCCGCCTGACCACAGAGGAAAAGCGGGCAGAGAGAGAAGCATTTTTGCGAATTAGAGGTGTTAAATGAAGTGGTTTAAACATTTTACGGACGCGCACGACAGCAACGACCTAACAAAAGTTCGTATGCGTTATGGCGCAGAAGGGTATGCGGTTTATTGGTATTGTTTGGAGCTGATAGCGGGCGATTTAGGCACAAAAGATAGGATCACTTTTGAGCTGGAACATGACGCAGAAGTCATAGGATTCAACCTAAAGATAGACTCCATAAGGGTTCAAGAAATCATGAAATTCCTTGTCCATTTGGGGCTTTTTGATGAGTCTAGCGGGGTAATAACGTGCCTTAAGCTAGCGAAGTACTTGGACAAAAAAACCACAAGAAACAAGAAGATACACGACATTATAGACGCTGCAAACGGTCTTATGTGTCTACCGGAAGGCGTCCCCGACAGTCCCCCGACAGTCACGGGACAGTCCCCCGACCGTCCCCGACTGTCCCCGCTAGATACAGATACAGATACAGATACAGAACAAAAACACTATCGTGAACAAGTTCACTCTGTCTTTGACTTTTGGCTTGAAATAATGGCAAAGGGAGGTAATACAAAACTAACACCTGAGAGAAAGTCAAAAATTAAAGCTAGACTCCGAGAGGGTTATTCTGTTGACGAAATCAAGCAGGCGATTGTGAATTGCTCTAAATCAGAGTTCCACATGGGAGTGAATGATAATGGTCGCAAATACGATGACCTTACGTTAATACTTAGAAACGGCGCAAAGCTGGAAGAGTTCAGAGACTTGTCGGGCGCTGGACAACAAAAACCACAGGGGCGTGATTGGATATGATAATTCCAAGCAACATAGACTTTTCCGAATACATCAACATGATTGGTGAGCAGGAAAGCCAAGAATTAAAGTTTGCAGGGGAGTTTGTTGATTCAACGATCGATAGGCTTGTTAACGGCAGGGAGGTAACAGGGCGCTGTTTGCCTTGGACTAAGACGCACGACCACATACGGCTTCGACCGGCTGAATTGAGTATTTGGGCGGGCATTAACGGCCACAGGAAGTCAATGATATTGGGTCAGGTTATGTTATGGCTGGCAAAGGAATGCCGAGTTTGTATAGCCTCGCTGGAAATGGAGCCAGAAAGCACATTGTCGCGGATGGCAATGCAGGCGGCTACGTGTAAACCGACAGAACAGTTTGCGCGGCAAATTCTGGAATATTTGGATCAGCGCGTGGTGATTTATGACCAGTTGGACACGGTAGAGGCTGAGCGCATTTTGGGTATGGTCAACTATGCCGCCTCAGAGTTGAAGTGTGAACACATTGTGATTGACTCGCTCACAAAGTGCGGCCTTGGTACTGATGACTATACGGCACAAAAGCAGTTTGTTGACCGGCTCGCGTGGGTGGCCAAGCGGTTAAAAGTCCATATCCACCTTGTCTGCCACATGCGCAAGGGGATGGACGAAAGCCGCAAGCCTGGAAAGTTCGACGTTCGCGGCGCTTCCGAGATAACAGACCTGGCTGATAATGTGTTTGTAACGTGGAAAGACAAAAAACGGGACGAAGCGCGGCAACGTGTGGCGCTTGGCACTGCAACGGCAGACGATCAAGAGCTGCTGAAGGAAGATAAGCCAGATCAGATACTGACCGTGGCCAAACAGCGGCACGGCGAGTATGAAGGTTCTTTTGGGTTCTGGTTTCACGGTAAGTCTTTGCAGTTTACGCCGAATTCAGATAACCGCCCCTTACCTTACGTGATGTTTGGAAACGTATGACGATAACAGAGCTTTCCGCCCTTTGGGATTGGGAGGAGTTGACAGTGAAATATGACCTAACAACAGATGACGCTATTGAGCAATTTTTGAAAGATTTGGAGTTCCGCAAGAACAGCGGAATGTCGCGCACGATTCAGTTTGTGGATGCTGGCGAAGAGTTGGAGCCAGAAAAGAAAAAGCGCACAGGCAAGCAAAACCGAAGCCTATGGAAGTGGGCGACACAATACGCGGATGCTCTGAATGATGCCGGATGGGATATGAAACGAGCTTTGCGGGCTGAAATTAACATACCTTGGACGAAAGACAGTTTTATTGACCTTGTGTATCGCCCGGTTCAGGAGGCGATGTATGGTATTGAGTCAACGAGAGAGCCTGACACAAAGCAGATGTCACAAGTGGTTGAGGTTATAATCAGGGAGATGGCAACACGCACTGGCGTATCAGTAGCTTGGCCTTGTGAGGACAGCATGAGGATGGATAGTTATGGCTAAGTTTCGGGATATATACTGCTGCGCTTGCAGTGAAACCGTGCAAGCCAGACTGATAAACGGGGCTATTGCCTACCCTCACCGCCCAGACCTCAAGAGCCTGCCGTTTTGGCGGTGCGACACTTGCGGGAATTTTGTAGGATGCCACCACAAAACCAAAAACCGCACCAATCCGCTCGGGCATATCCCAACACCTGAAATCAGAAAGGCGCGCTCACATATCCATGCCATACTTGACCCTATTTGGCAGAATGGGCACATGAAGCGCAGGCCGCTATACGCTGAGGTGTCTAAGCGAGTAGGCTGGAGGTATCACACAGCCAAAATAAAGACCATTGAAGAGGCGAGGGAGATTTACCGGGTGGTGAGAGAGCTTTCAAGGGAGGTTTATCATGGGAATTAAGCGCGACAAGTACGATGCCACATTTTCCGATTTAATTAGGGAATGCGCTGATTACACTTGCCAGAAGTGCGGGCGCTATGGGCGTGACGGTGCGGCGAGTATGCAGTGCGCCCATGTATTCGGGCGGCGCAATCAGTCGGTGCGCTACGATTGCGATAACGCATTCTGTCTATGCTTCACCTGTCATATGGAAGTTGACGAGGATTACACGGTTCAAGACGCCTTGGCGCGCAAAATCCTGGGGGATGCACGTCTTGAAATGCTGATCCAGCGAAAAAACGCTATTAAGAAATGGTTGAAGGGCGAAAAGGACGAAATGCGAGCGCACTATCAAGCGGAGTTGAAGCGCGTGAAACTTTTACGAGCGCAAGGCGAGCAGGGATATATCGAGCCTATTAATTATTTCTAAAACATGGATAATATATAAAAACACAGCGGAGTTATTACCATGTACGATTACGAATCAGTCATTGAGTTTCTGGCAGAGAAGGCATCACAGCGGAAATTGCGCAGCCTCATGGGGCCAACCGGCCTGACTTATCCCACAATACACGCTTTAGCCAAGGGTAAGCGCCGACCGCAGGGCAAAACCTTGGACAAATTCTACGCGGTTATGAGCGAAGAGGGCTTTATTCCAAAAGGGTCTAAATAATATCAATTATAAAGTAGACAACAGGACAGGGATTTTATAATCTACCCCTAACCCACCCACTTGCGATTTGTTGGTTCAATTCAGTTGGTGATGGTGGGCTACCAATGCCCCGCCCCAGTGGTTTGTTGTTGGGGTGGGGTTTTGACTAACACGGGAGGGGATTATGTTCACAAGAGAGGCAAAGCGGGTTTTTGTATCGTGCGGACTGGTGATGTTTTTTAGCACATCGTTAGCCGTGGGAATGATGCCGTCTGCATGGGCTGGGTTACCGCTAGGCGTTGCAATTCTGGCGGCTGTGGCCGTGTGCGTGGTGGCGACAGTTGAGATTATTGAGGGAAGATGATGACCACACCCAATTGGAACAAAGCCCCCGCGTGGGCGAATTGGAGGATTTGGGAATGAGCGCACACCTAGGCGAAGACTATAAACCTTTGAAGCCATCAGACACTATCAAGGAATTGTCGGATATGTGTTTTGGTCACGACTATGCGGATGTCGTAAGTCCAACTGTTTTGGCGCAAAAGGATGGGAATGGCGTTTACCATATTGTTTCGCACGATGTTACAGACCACGCCGCAGAGCTGGCGGAGGCTTTGGAGTACTTGTTTGACTACATAGGCCCAATGGGGCCGTGGGAGATCAGGCGAGTTGCCCACGATGCGCTCAAAGCATACAAACAATCGAGGGGTGAGTGATGGATAGGATAGTGGTAGGGCTTATCGCCTGTTTAATGATTGTCTTGGGCGCACTGGCCGGGCATGTTATGGGGAAGGGTAGTGGCGCAATCGCCGCCCACAAAGGCGAGATAGTGTGCATCCAGATACCCTATAGGGAACCTCGCTGGGAGTGCGGTGAGCCATGAAATACTCAGACAAAGGCCAGCCTCTTGCGGGAAAGCCATTGTCGCCCTGCCAACTTGACGTGCTATTCCTGGTTGGCCAAGGGTACAGCAACAAAGAAGCGGCCAGAGCACTGGATAAGTCAATGCGCACGGTGGATACGCAGCTACAGATAATACTGGCCAAGCTGGAAGCAGAGAATCGAACAAACGCCGTTTATAT
>JBFJVR010000136.1:0-6912 GCA_041624095.1 Oleiphilaceae bacterium | reverse complement strand
GTCCGGCTTCCAGCACCTCACCTCTCCCTCCTTCCACAGCCACTTTGCTTGATCAAAGTGGCGCAAAATCATCGCACGACGACTCGCTTTTCCTTGCTGCGTTGATCATGCTGGCGTCGCGGGAACTCGCGCTTTGCGCTCAAACAGCCCGCGCCTTAACCCAGCATGCTTGCTCGCCGCTGCGGGCGTGTCTGATAGGCGAATCAAGCCCCAAACGACCAAGATAAGTGCTTGGATTTAGGTTTAGTTTTAGTTTTGAACTTTGGGTTTTGGGGTGTGGGATATGGGTTTGCTTCCTGCTTCCAGCTTCCTGCTTCCGGCTTCTAGCTTCTCCCGTCTCGCTTCTCCCATCTCCCGTCTAACATTTCCCGTTTCACCTCTCCCCACAAATAGCCAAACACTATGACCCTGGTAGTTACAATTAACTTAACCAATAGCAAACACCTCAACTATATTAAGTGCTGACAGAACGAATAACCACACAATACATTTTGGTAAAAAAAGGAGCGTTGATATGGCTAACAATGGCGAAAACAACAAGGGTAAATGCCCGGTAATGCATGGCTCGCGCACTAAACTTGGCGGTGAACGCAAAGCAAACCGCGATTGGTGGCCAAATCAATTGAACCTAAATATTCTTCATCAGCATAGCCCCAGTTCGAACCCTTTAGGCGAAGAATTTTCGTATGCTGAGGCATTTGAAGCGCTCGATTTAGCGGCGGTAAAACGTGATCTCACCACGCTGATGACAGACTCTCAGGAATGGTGGCCTGCCGATTATGGCCACTACGGACCTTTTTTCATTCGTATGGCCTGGCACAGCGCCGGCACTTACAGAGAAGGTGATGGTCGTGGAGGTGCAAGTTCGGGGGATCAGCGTTTCGCGCCACTGAATAGCTGGCCCGACAACGGAAATCTGGACAAGGCGCGTCGCTTGTTATGGCCAATTAAACAGAAATACGGCAACCAGCTCAGTTGGGCCGACCTAATGATTTTGGCCGGCAATGCCGCCCTCGAATCCATGGGTTTCAAAACCTTCGGCTTTGCTGGCGGACGAGAAGACATTTACCAGCCGCAGGAAGACATTTATTGGGGAGCAGAAGACCGCTGGCTAGGTAACCAACGCTACAAGGGAGATCGCGAACTCGAAACTCCGCTAGCAGCTGTCCAAATGGGGCTTATCTACGTAAACCCTGAAGGCCCGGACGGCAAGCCTGACCCCCTTGCCTCAGCCCGCGATATCCGTGAAACCTTTGCCCGTATGGCGATGAACGATTACGAAACCGTCGCCCTGACTGCCGGGGGCCATACTTTTGGCAAAACCCACGGTGCGGCGAGCCCCGACGAATATGTTGGGCCCGAGCCAGAAGCTGCGCCAATAGAGCAAATGGGCTTTGGCTGGAAGAGCACTTACGCCAGCGGCAAAGGTGCCGACACTATTACCAGTGGACTCGAGGGCGCATGGACCCCGACGCCAACACAGTGGGATATCAGTTATTTTGACGTTCTGTTTGGCTACGAATGGGAGTTAACGACCAGTCCCGCAGGCGCCCAGCAATGGCAGCCTGTAAATATTGCTGAAAAAGATATGGCCCCCGGCGCCAGCGACGCTTCCGACAAGCAGTCTATCATGATGTCAACCGCAGATATGGCGATGCGTGAAGACCCGGAGTATCGAAGAATAAGTCAGCACTTCCATAAAAATCCTGACGAATTTGCTGAGGCTTTTGCCCGTGCCTGGTTCAAATTAACACACCGGGATATGGGCCCGATAACGCGTTATCTCGGCCCTGAAGTCCCGAGTGAAGCGCTTATTTGGCAGGACCCTATTCCGGAAGTGAACTATGAGCTTATTAGTGAGCAGGATATAAGTAAACTTAAGAGCCAGATACTGGACTCGGGGCTAAGTGTCGCTGAGCTGATTTATACGGCATGGTCTTCTGCGTCTACTTTTCGATGCTCTGATAAACGCGGTGGCGCCAATGGCGCGCGCTTGCGCCTCGCACCACAAAAAGACTGGGAGGTAAACCAACCGGAACAACTTTCGAAGGTGCTTGATGTGCTCGCACAACTGCAACAAGCGTTTAATGCGTCTAACGGGAACACCAAGATCTCGATGGCTGACTTAATCGTCCTAGCGGGTTGCGCGGCAGTCGAAAAAGCCGCTAGCGACCGAGGCCATAGTGTTAATGTGCCCTTTGTTCCTGGGCGTAACGACACCACACAAGAGCTAACCGATGCCGAATCTTTTGCCGCATTGGAACCCGAAGCAGATGGCTTCCGTAACTACCGTCGCGCAATGTTCGTGGTGCCTGACGAAGAGATGTTGTTAGATAAAGCACAACTCCTGCAACTAAGTGCCCCGCAAATGACCGTGCTCGTAGGTGGGCTCAGAGTACTGGGCGCTAATTACGGGAATAGCTCTCACGGAGTATTTACAGAGCAAGCTGGAACCTTAAGTAACGATTTTTTCGTTCATTTGACTGACAGCAAGCTTAACTGGGTACCAAGTAAAAGCGAAGACGGGATATTTGAAGGTCGGGATCAAAAGAGCGGCGCGCTAAAATGGACAGCCACACGTGTCGACCTGATATTTGGTTCGAACTCACAACTTAGAGCCCTTGCTGAAGTCTATGCCCAGGATGATGCCGAGCTTAAGTTTATCAATGACTTTATTGCAGCTTGGAGCAAAGTGATGAATGCGGACAGGTTTGATCTAAGCAGGAAGTAAATGTCTTAAAACTAACCGACAAGCAACGAGCCCGGGAGTGATACCCGGGCTCTTTATTATGCGCACTACTTATATTCACTACGCACTTATACTAACTACGCTCTTATACTCACAGCACCAGTGCACATAAGGGCCACTTAGCACGCCTCGCCTAGCTTGAATCAGAATTGAACATCAATACCGCGTTGCTGATAATACTGTGCGACAATTTTATGGTATTGCACAACGCTATCGGGCTTAGGTAACCAGTTGGTTTGGCAAGGTTACTTGCATCGGCACCGCGCTGTAATTAACGCCACTTGCAATGCGCGCCTCGGTTTTAAACAAGCCTGCAATGATGCTGTTTTGCTTGGCGACAATATTGGCAACGATGCGCTTGTAATTTGCCTGCTCGAAGGCGTGGTTCCAGCTTGTGGGCAGAGCGTCGATCAAGTAATGAATGCAGAGTTGATCTATCCCCTTGTTATACAGTTCGTGGTCTACTTGCATAAACGCGAATGGTGGAAATTCCGGCTTTGGCCATACAAGGTCTTTTCCATAAACGAAATGACTAAATGAAAGCAGAATAAAGCACGACATTGCAGCCAATATGGCATTAAGATTCATTTACGTTTAACCCTTTACCCTAGCCGCCTTTAAGGTAATTTATCTACTTTACTTGTCTTCCGGGGGCGGGCTAGCAAATACCCCTAAAAACCCGCTAGACAAAGCAATGCTTATCTACTCTGTTCCCAAAATCACTTTAAAGCATAGATCATTCTATGATTTCGGCTACTGCATGTAAGTCGGGGTCGAGCTTTCCGCCAAATTGGCTGAGTTTTTTCTGATCAATGATTCGTCCAAATTGTTTGGGTGTCTCCGGAAAGATATCCTGAACCGCTTCGCCCTTAAATATGCGCACTAACATATGGGCTGCTTGTTTTCCCATTTGATCCAGTGAAGGATACATCGATGCAACCGCGCCCCAATTTTCTGCCACATCTTTGCGCCCTAGGCCGATCAGCGGCGATGTGGCATATTTGCTTACGACTTCGGCAAAGGGCCTCTGTGCGCCCATTTGGTCATTGGGGCTGATAAACAAATCGACTACTGGGTCCAGCTCCTGAATAAATTGCACGGCTAAGGCAGCCATGCGGCGATGCCCCTCGTCACTGATAACGAAAGGAACCTTTCTAAAATGAAACTTTAGCCCCTCCCAGGCGCCGGCACTGTCTTTGAATGCTTGCAGCCATTGAACATAGCTGCGCGACTGTGGCATGTCGGCATAGATCACCCCGATATTTTTTACCGAGGGGAATAATTGTCTGACAAACGCGAGTCGCTCAGCGACGGGGACCGGGTAGGACACGCCGGTGAAATTAGCAGGGGGCGCACGTCCGAAGTCGGTGATAACGCCTAAGCCAACCGGGTCAGTAACAGTGGCAAATACAAATACATTATCGGCGTCCTTCCATGCAAACTTTTTAAATGTCGCGGTAGCGACGGTGCCGTTTAGAAACACCGCATGGTAATGCCCTTTCTGAATGACGTTTTGCCATATAGTCTGGGCCGTTACTTCATAGTGAGACATAGACCGGTAGTCTATGTGCAGGTTCACACCCTGGTGGTAGCCGAGATCCTCAAGCTCCTGAAGCATGGCGGCGCGCACTGAGTCGTAGGGTTCGCCGGTTTGGGAGTCTACGATGCTTAAGTTAAACACGGTGCCGTTAAACGACCACACCGTGGCGGAAGAAAATACTAAGCAGATTACGGCAATGAGCTGGTAAACCCAAGAGACTCTTGCAGCGTTTTTTAGGCTAGGCATAGGCTAAACCTCCATTAACCGGATATGCCGTAGCTAAGTCAATGCGGCAGACCCTATTAGGCTCACATGCGTAAAATAAACCACACGCAGGCATAATAAGTATAGCGTATAAAAAGCGTTCCATCGGGGGCTGATTTCTGCATTAAGCCAGTGCTATAAATTTCCTGTCGTGCGCCCTTAACCAACGCCCGCTCCGAAGTTAACCTTTGCCCTGAGTTCTATTTCTGTGGGGGCGAGCGTTCTTCTCAATAAAATCATAAATCATGCCGGCAACATTTTTCTTGGTTGCGCTCTCTATACCTTCAAGCCCTGGCGATGAATTCACCTCCATCACTACAGGCCCTTTGCTCGACCGCAAAAGGTCAACACCGCATAGATTCAAACCCATGATATTTGCAGCTTTGACTGCCGTAGCGCGCTCTTCCTTGCTCAGTTTTACTATTTCGGCACTACCACCCCGATGCAGGTTAGACCTGAATTCACCTTCTTTTGCCTGACGCTTCATAGCAGCGATAACCTTATCACCTACTACTAGGCAGCGTATGTCCGCACCGCCCGCTTCCTTGATATACTGCTGTACCAGAATGTTGGCATTCAAGCCTCTAAATGCCTCAATGATGCTTTCGGCGGCCTTGGTCGTTTCACCCAATACCACGCCGATACCTTGCGTACCTTCCAATAGTTTGATCACAACCGGTGCACCACCAACAGTCGAAATAAGCTGTTTAATATTGTCTGAAGAGTGAGCGAATTGTGACCGAGGGAGCCCGACTCCTTTGCGTGATAATAATTGCAATGATCTGAGCTTGTCTCTTGAGCGGCTTATCGCCACCGACTCATTAATGCTGTAGGTGCCCATCATTTCGAACTGACGCACTAGCGCAGTACCGTAAAAGGTAATTGAGGCCCCAATGCGCGGAATAATGGCATCATATTTTTCCAGTTCTACCCCTTTATAACGGATAGCCGGCCGATTGGATGCGATATCAATATCACAGCGCAAAGCGTCGATGACGTCTACTTCATGCCCTTTACTTTCGCCTGCTTCGATCAAACGTCTGGTTGAATATAGCTTTTTATTGCGGGAAATAATGGCAACTTTCATGGCGGATACCCCTAATAGACAACAAGTGCATTGGAATACATACTATAGGCCTAAACGACATTATAGGCAGGTAAACCAGCTTTAAAGTGCAAAAAGCGCCATAACTGCACGCTTCCCGCTCACATCTAAAACGTATTAATTACACTAGAAGGCGTGATGTTTAACCACGGTTTGATTGCATGCCCTGCACTTTGCAAGGCTCGTGCAGTCCAGCTGTTGCAGGTATTGAATAAATGGAATTGCCCCTTGGCTTCGAAGAACAGGCTGTTCCTGTATACGCCCTGCGAAATCGGCACCAAGTTACCCTCGCTATCACGCGACAAACTGTTGGTAATATAGTCCGACAATGCTGCCAATTGTGCCTCACTGCGAGCTAGCGGAATAAGTGTATGCCGGTAAAATCGTTGGCTTGGGTGAGTATCAAAGCCAACAACATGTATCACCGAACCGGTTGGCCAGAACAGAGCCGGAATCGCCTTCAACAAACTGAACGATTTACTCTGATAAAACCCGGCATCCCCCCAACCAAGCTCTAGATACCGACTTCCGTCGAAGGCCGTGTATAAGTCTGGGAGCGTCTCTCTTATAGCCGCTCTGGGTAGCACCAAACCGCTATGCCAATCATAGGACACAACAAATATCGTGTGCGGCTGATCCTGTTCGGCCAATGCGTCTGGACCTGGCTTGACGGTCGCATTCACACAACCACAAACCAGCAGATAAACCATGAGTACCAGACTTACTTTCATCGTGTTAAACCACATTTTTAATTGGGGTCAGAGTAACATTTATTGATCACTTTTCTAGTCTAGGCCTACCCGCTTGCTTTGGTCTCACACGGCGATCGTAAACGCTCTCTATCTGATCTTTGAATCGCTTGCTACCCAACGCCATTCCCTTATTCACCGACTCTCTTATATCCGTAATCATATGATGTTCCAAATGCTGCTTGAACAATGAGCGATAACAGCGTTGACGCTCTTCTTTTGAACTTCCTAAACCTAAGTATTCTTCGTGAGGACTTAACAACTCAGAGTCTTTCCCTAAAGCGTTGCACTGATAACTCGACCAAAAATACTCCGCGGGGTCTTTGACCATATTGGCAACGACAGGATTCATTTCAATGTAGCGATAACATTGGAGCAAATAGCGCTCAGACTCTACTAAGCAAGATTTAAAGCGTTCTTCCCACAATGTACCTGATCTTTGGTAGGTTTTATTAAAATACCTCACGTACTTCCGGCCCAATGACTGCATCATCTTTGATACAGC
>JBFJVR010000135.1:0-6916 GCA_041624095.1 Oleiphilaceae bacterium | reverse complement strand
GTCAGGTGCAGAACTTCCTGGCCTTCTGCCAAATAACGCGCCAGAGCCGAAGTGAAATCGTCGAAATTACGATAGACATGGATGCCATGGCCTCGGTCAAGAATTGCGAAGCGACCGGGGGCACCGTTATTCGCTATACGTTCTACGTTTAACTCAAGCGCAATTGAACCGGGAATACCTCGTAAATGGAGTTTCATTCGCGCAGTATCGTCGTTGAGCTCGAGCGCGCCTTCGTTGACTACGACATTATTTGTGCCAGTGTCATTCCAGCGGCTATGGAGTTTAGCTGGGTGGCTAGAGAAGTCCGGATCCAGAATGCTCAGCGCTGTAAAGTCCATCGGGGCCATACCAAACTCCGTAGGGTAGCCACGTACCTGTACCCATTCGCCGGACTCTATCGAGCTGGTGTCGAGTGCGCCGGTTTCAATCTGATAGTTGAGTGGATCGGCATCCTCGAGTTCGGTGCTGCCAGTGCCGCTAAAGTCAAAGATGTCGACCGGGCGACGGTTGATGTGGCTCAGGTCCAGTTCGAGCGGAAGAGCCTGTGTGACTTCGCCGACAATGCGGTTCAGCTTCATGCGCACGTGCTGGGCGTCGAACTGATTGTTTGTGGAGTCAAAGTTGCCCAGAGCCAGCACTTGCTGGCCAATCGACAGCGTGCTGATTGTGGCATCGCCTAAACGGTATCCCGACACGCTGGTTTCATCCGAAACGTTCAGTGTGACGGTCTGTCTGAAGTGCGCGGTGCCGTCTTCGGGTTCAATAACTGCACCTTTAATTGTTATGGTGTTGTCTGAACGCGCGGTAATTGTGCCTTTAAGCACGTCTTCTTCTGACCAAGCTACGCTGTCTCCGGCATGGATTCGTGTCGCCAGATAGCGGCTGTCGGCTTCTTCCGATGGGCTGCCATAGGCGACGACAGGCGTGTTAATCTCGAGTTCAGCCAGCGCAGCAAGTCCGGCCTCACCTTCAAATTCTGTACCATTTACTTCGTAGTGAGTGTGGGCATCCACATCTACACGTAAGGACCCGAATTGTCCGTGCTTTAGGCGCATGGGGCGAATGTTGAGCGTAATGTGCTGCTCATCGTTGTTGACCGCGCTTAATAGCCCGCGGACTCTATGCTCCCGGTCGCTGTCGAGGAAGGTGGTGCCGATCATAAAGGGCTCCACACTAACAATTGCGGGCTCGTAGGATTCAATCGTGTTCGACGCGGCAAGATCGAGGTCGAGTGTCAGTTGCGCTGTTTTGAAGGGGCTGATGTGGATCACTTCTCCCGCGCCAAGGCTGAGTTCAACACTAATTTGTGTCAGTGGCTCGCCATCCTGATTTACTGCGGTGGCGACAAATGATTCACCTGATTCGTTCTGGATAACAATATTGGCATTGCTATAGTCCAGGTGCATAACGATGCTGGTGTAGAAACCTGCGGGTACTGAAAGCACAGCGAAAAGTTCCGATAAATCTTGATACTGCACAAAGTCTATCTCTGTGCTTACAGGCATAACTTCAATCAGTGTCCCGTTGGTTTTTTTCAATGAGACCGAATTCAGGCTGATTTGATAGCTAAGGAAGTCTTCTTCTGCATCGGTAATGGCGAGTTGCAGGTCGCCGTTTAAGTTGGTGTCTACCGAACCCCCGCCGCAAGCGGCCAGCGTCAGGCTGAGCACAATACTGAGTGCTAGTATCATCGCGCGACGAAAGCCGCTGAGTAGGGCTCCTGCTTCGCTTTGGTAAGTCTGCTTGTTCATGTTGTTCTCCAACTGTGTTCATGGTTTGGAATGTCAGTTTAAACACGCGGCTTTCGGTGCCGGTTTTATTGATTATCACAAGCTATAACGCAGCCGCTTGAAAAAGGTTTACAGCGACCTTAAATATTTTTTGAATGACTTAAGATATATGGTCTACATTGAACTTAGCAGTCGATTGCCAAAACGGCGTTTTGGTTTGGATGATCCTGTTTTTGATATTACTTGTTTTCATGCAGCAACAATAAATGGAGAGCCCGATGGATACCTCTACTCATGATATGCCTGCTTTATTTTCACAGCTAGGCCTTCCCGCCGAAGAGGGGGAGATCAAGCGATTTATTGCCGCACATTCACTGGCAAAGCATGAGCGCTTGGAGCGGGCGGATTTCTGGAATGCCCCTCAAGCGACATTTTTGCAAGAAGCCTTGGCTGACGATTCTGATTGGGCCGAAGTGGTGGACCAGTTGGATGCCTTGTTGCGGCACTGATGTCAGCCTGCCAGCTTTAGGCGTTTATGGCTAAGTGCCGTTGTTGCAAAATAACTTTCAGCACATCTGCATAAGTGACGATACCCACGAGTTTTGAATGTTCAGTCACTGGCACGCCATCGAGCCCTCGTTCGAGCATGGCAATTGCAAATTCGGTAATGCCGGTATCCGGGCTGGTAGAAAGCACTTTTTTGCCACACAGATCGGCTATATCGATTTCGCTGGCGGGTCGAGGGTCGGTTTCCATAAGGTATTCAAGCATGGTGTCGGTAGATAGCATGCCGCAGAGTTTATGTTGCTCATTAACGACAACTAAATGGTGAATTTCGTAGCGTTTCATCAGTTCCCAGGCCTCGGCCAAATTTTTGTCGATGCTGATACTGAGTACCGGGTGGGTCATGATGTCACGTACGACGCCTAATTCTTCGGGCGCAGCTTCTTTGGTTTCTGCATACGCCTGTGTCGCTTCGCGGTTAATAGCGGCGCGTCTGGCGGGGGGCTGTTCTTGCTTGCCATCACCGTCTGTAGTTGGATGAATGCCAGCGCTCGGAGTTAACTCTGTTGCTGGCGGAATGTCGCGGATGTTGAAGCGGCGATCCAGCGGAGTGACGATGCCTTTGGCAGGGTCATGGATAAAGAATACCGGCATAAGCAAGTTCTCCTGGAGAAGGCTGCCCAAAAACTCATTGTTAACACAATATAAGCGGCGGCTCGAACGGAATCAATTCTGAGCTACTCACTCTCAGGGTTGCTTTCTTCGCGCTCCTGGTAAGGACAGGGCCAAGTGCATGGCGAAAAAGCGCGCTGCAATCGCGGTACAGGCAGACAAGATCAAGGGAGTTTGTTCCGGCAGTGCGAAAAACGCGGTCGCTTCAAGTGCTATTAAATAGACACCGCCGCCAATAAGCGCCGCAGAGGCGTAAAAGTCGGCGCGGAGTATCATCGGGATTTCCCTGACTAGTAAATCGCGGATTACACCACCGCCTGTTGCGGTGATGGCGCTAATCATGAGTACGCCAACCCAACCCAGTCCATACTCCACGGCCTTTGCGGCTCCTATCGCAGCAAAGACACCTAGGCCAATGGCATCGGCGTAGCGAACCCAGGTGAAATGTCGCTCTACCCGGTGAGAAAAGAAAATAACCACCAGTGCGGCGCAAAGGCAAACGAACAGATAGGTTTGGTTGACGAAGACGGAGGGTGGGTGAATGCCCAGCATGATATCGCGCAGCATGCCACCGCCGACGCCAGTTGCAATTGCCAGTACGGCGATACCCAATATATCGAGTTTGTAGCGTACCGCATCGAAACCGCCGGAGATGGCGAAAACGAATACACCAAACAGATCAAACAAGGTAATCCAGTTGATACTCGCTGTCATTGCTGTTGGCCTGAGTTAGCGCGCTTGTTCACGTTGAATTACCACCGCGCCATGTGAAAGCGCTCCGGGTTTGCCCAGTATTTTGCATTATTCCATTTGCGCGTAAAGTTGTAGCTCGCGATTGCATAACTGAACAGGTCGACCTGTTCGTCATTATGCATACAGGTATGTAGGCGCTTAAAGCCAAGACCGAGCAACTCATCGAACTTCCAATGGCTGTTATGCCTTACTGTTACGCAGATTTGCGTATTAAGAAAGTTACGCAGGGTTCCGAGTAATACAACGGCGTCTTGGTGGCTTAATGCGGGGGTCGCTTCGTCAACCCAAATTAGATCTGCGCCCGAACTTAACAGCGGGTGGGACGATGGGGCATTTAGCAGTGTCTTAACTGTTTCACTGTCGAGCGAATGCGGGTCAAGCTTTCCGCGCCAGCGGCATAGCTCTGCAAAGGGTTCACCTCCAAGAAACAACAGGTGTTGTGCTCGGGTTTCGGCAAGCAAGGCTAAACAGGCCTGGTTTATTGGAATAAGGCTTGGAGTCATTTGTTCTGTGCCATCATCTTGTCAGTCCGCACGCTCTGGTACCTGGTTGTGTCGACAGCTTAGCCTCGTTTCAGAGCTGGGCATAAAAAACTGCAAGTGAAATATGCGAAGCGACGACGATCCGGCTTAGCCAATCGCGCATTTCTATGAACCATAACGGGTAATGCAGCTCAACGCTAGTTTGCTCAAGTTTGCGTGCAAGGATGAATCCCGCCATCAGCCCCGGGCATGCCAGCCAGGCAGGCAACCAAGTACATAGCCAAGCAAACAGGCTGAGTGATACAGAGCCGGTAAGTACCCAGTTTGGATTTCGCTCACTCGGTTCATCAAGTTTGGCGGCGCTACTTTGGTATGTAATTGTCAGGATCCAGATCATTCCCGCGATAAAGGAGAGTACCAGGGCGCTGTATGAAATTGCGATCTCGCCGAGAATTTTTCCCGATAGCTGTGGTAGCACCCAGACCAGAGCGGCTGGAATTAAAAAGGGGAGCAGGCCTGCATAGGATAGGCGGCGCGCAAGGCGGGTATTTAGCTCTGGCATGCGGAATTCCGTAAATTGTGGATGGCTTGCAAACATAGCTAGAAAACAATGTACGAGCAAGCCAGCAAAAGTGATGAGTGTATTTGCTAGGCGAAAGTTTTTATAATGGCGCCGCGTGCTGTTTGCGCGCAAGTATAATTGGTGTCGTATTTAGGAATTTCTCACTCTGGGGACATGTTCAATGATCATCGTAACAGGCGGGGCCGGTTTTATCGGCAGCAATCTGGTTAAAACGCTCAATGCTCAAGGTTATACCGATATACTCGTCGTGGATGACCTGAAAGAGGGAGCAAAGTTTGTCAATATTGCAGATTGCGATATCGCCGATTATCTGGATAAGGACGAGTTCCTTGAGCGGGTTTGGGCTGGCGAATCTTTTGGTCGGGTCGAGGCCGTGTTTCACCAAGGCGCCTGCTCCGCCACTACCGAGTGGGACGGCAAATTCATGATGCAGAATAACTACCAGTATTCCAAAGACCTGCTGCATTATTGTCTGGAAAAAGAAATCCCGTTTCTTTATGCGTCTTCCGCTTCGGTCTATGGCTCAGGGACCGTATTCAAAGAATCACGAGAGTATGAGCAACCACTCAACGTCTATGGCTACTCAAAGTTTCAATTCGATCAGTATGTGCGTCGTTTGCTACCCGACATCGACAGCCAGGTGATAGGTTTCCGTTACTTCAATGTTTATGGCCCGCGGGAGCAGCACAAAGGCTCAATGGCCAGCGTTGCTTATCACTTGAATACCCAAATCAAAGCTGGCGAAAACCCCAAGCTCTTTGAGGGTTGCGATGGCTATCCCGATGGCGGTCAAAAACGCGATTTTGTTTATGTCTCCGACGTGTGTGATGTCAACCTATGGTGTTGGAAGGAAAATGCTGCCTCAGGTATCTATAATTTAGGGACTGGCCATGCGGAACCTTTTCAGTCAGTTGCAGACGCAGTGATAGCACACCATGGACATGGTCAGGTCGACTACATTCCTTTTCCTGAGCATTTAAAGGGGCGCTACCAAAGCTTTACCGAGGCCGACATAAGCGCCTTGCGCGAAGCCGGTTACAGCAAGCCGTTCAAGTCAGTTGCTGAAGGCGTAAGTCGTTACATGGACTGGCTTAACAGCTAGTTTTGGTGCTGGACTGTTCGGCCGGAAACAAAATTCCATACTCTGCCGCGGAGCGCAGCAGCCACAAAGGCTCTGGCGGGAGTTGGGACAGATCTAAGCTATCCATGAGATTTTTAATCCCGAGTCCAAGTTCCGTATCGCCCTGAATAATTAGCTTGCGCTGAAAGAACAGGGTGTCGGGGTCTTCCTTTTTAGCGGCCAACAGAAGAAAACTGTTTAGGTCCCCGCTGATACTGACATCGCTTAAGCCCTGTGCTTTTACCAGTAACTGTCGTTCCTGAGACAGGCTGAATAGCCAGCCAAGTTTCAAGTCGTTGATGTGAACTTTTAACCAACGATGCTGCAGTATATCCAGATCTCCCTCCCGGATATTGTCTTCAAATAATACTTTTAGCAAATGGGTCAGGGTGATTTTGTGAAGCGGGAAGGGCGCTAAGCAAAAGGGTACTAGCGCCAATTTTGGTACTTCCGCCATGATTTTCTTTCTGATAGGGCTCCTTGAGAACCTTTTTATCATGCTGTTTTCCTCTCAAATACGGTTTTAGCTATGAGCACTATATAAGCTGGGGGGTAATCTCAATATACCCCATTGTGGGAATACCATTGGCTTTAGACCTCGCGCAAAATTGTTGGGTATTTTAAAGAGTAGGTGATATGGAACTGGTATGCCCTGCCGGAAGTTTACCGGCACTCAAGGCCGCGGTTGACCAAGGCGCAAGCGCTGTTTATGTTGGTTTCAAGGATGCAACTAACGCACGCCATTTCTCGGGTTTGAATTTCCGCGAAAAAACTGTTCAGCAAGGTATTGATTATGCTCGAGCCCAGGGAGTCAAGTTGTTTATAGCGATCAATACCTATCCCCAACCTAAAGGATGGCCGACATGGCAATATGCGGTTGATGCGGCTGCCGAGTTGAATGTTGATGCCTTGATTTGTGCTGATGCAGGTGTAATGGATTACGCGACACAGTGGCACGCTTCATTAAAATTGCATCTGTCGGTGCAAGGTTCGGGTACGAATGCGGAGTCGCTAGCTTTTTACAAGCGTAATTTCAATATTCAGCGCGCTGTGTTGCCTCGCGTATTGTCGT
>JBFJVR010000134.1:0-6930 GCA_041624095.1 Oleiphilaceae bacterium | reverse complement strand
TCGAACGTTATACGCAGGAGTTCCTGAATACCTGCTGTAACTAGCCCCCAGATTTATTGCTTTGCAGTCGGCTAATCTGCGGTTTCTTTCTTGCGCACTTGGCTGATCAGGCTTTTGATTTCAGGAATGCATGAACCGCAATTAGTACCTGCTTTACAACTCGCTCCGACTTGCTGGTAGCAACTGAGACTCTGTTCTTCGATGAGGCGACAAATCGCCTTTTCGCCCACTCCGTAGCAGGCACATACGGTCACACCCTGATCTTCTTGGCTTCCTGACGCCATGCCTGCCAATACACTGCGCCGTTCAAACGCAGTTATTTCGGGCCGCATAAACAGCGACCCCAACCAATTTCGCGACGGTAACATGGGTTCTGAAGCCGTGCTCGACGCGCAGAACACCAGCATTAAACGCGCATGCTGATATACCGCAACACGGAAAACCCCAGCGCCTGCATCATGATACTGTTGCCACTCCATATCGTCCTTGAGCTGGCCATGTAGCTTATCCTTCAACCATGTTAACCAGTCACGCGGAGTCTTTATGGCTGCCAGTTCGTAGCGGTAATAATCTTCTGCTACCACCTTCACCTGATAGGCTAAAGCAAGATCTTCAACACTGACCCGCGTCATTAGAAAACCGTGCCAGGCGGCATGGAAGGGCCTTATAGCAACGGGCGTATGTTTACTTTCGGGCTGACCAGATAAAGCATCAACAACCGGATTAACCAAGGCCCCCATTCGTCCCTTCTTTGCATACTGCTCCGACCAGTGCATAGGGACAAAAACATCCCCCTTACGCTGTGTATCCCTTACATTGATGCGTGCATACATCTGCCCCCAAGCGCTTCTCAAATGGGCTATTTCGCCGTCTTCCAAGCCATGGACAACTGCATCTTCCGGATGTACCTCAACAAACGGTTCGGGACGATGCTGATTAAGTCGGGGGGCCAGCGCACTCCGCGTCATTGTGTGCCATTGATCACGCAACCGCCCCGTATTTAGAACCAAAGGATACTGAGCGTCGGTAACGTTTTTTGGTTTTTGGTAGCTCAGCGCTATAAAACGGGCTTTCCGGTCGGTCGTGTAAAACAGCTGATCCTCAAACATGCGTTTACGACCGGCCGGATAGGTTTTGTTAATCGGCCACTGTGTCGGCTTGAACGCTTGATAATCGGCGAGACTGATTTCTGCCAGACCCGAAATATCGAAATCTCGCTCCCCAAACCCGCTATTGTTCTCAAAGCCCGAAAGCGCCGCATGCTCGCGAAAAATCTCCACCTGATGTTGATAGTCAAAGGCGTGGCCATAGCCCATCCGCTGAGCGACACGAGAAATAATCCACCAGTCTGGTTTGGCTTCACCTGCGGGAGGTAAGAGAGCGCGTTGATGAGAGATGTAACGCTCGGAATTAGTGACCATGCCATCTTTCTCGCTCCAGCCCTGAGCAGGTAATTTAATATCTGCCAGATCGAGCGTGTCGGTATTAGCGACGCAGTCCGACACCACTACAAGTTCACACTTCTTTAGCGCTTCCTTGACCCTGTCGGCATCGGGCATGCTGACAACCGGATTCGTCGCCATAATCCAAATCGCCTTGATACGACCCGCAGCAATCGCTTCAAAAAGATCTACTGCTGCTAAGCCTGGCTTGTCGGCAAGTGAACTTGTCTGCCAGAATCGCGCTACTCTATCGCGATGGGTGTCATCGGTAATTTCCATATGGGCCGCAAGTTGATTCGCTAAACCGCCGACTTCGCGCCCTCCCATCGCATTGGGCTGGCCCGTCAGCGACAAGGGCCCCATTCCCGGCTTTCCGATGCGACCGGTAGCCAAGTGACAATTCAGTATCGCATTAACCTTATCTACCCCACTTGAGGACTGCTTTACGCCCTGACTGTATAAAGTGAGACTCCGGGGCTCATTTAAAAACCATTGGTAAAACTGTTTCACTTTTTCGTGGTCAAGCTCCGTACAGGCACTCACTGCGGCTATGTCGGGCATATCCCGCTTCGCCGCTTCCAGCGCGTCGAAAAAGCCAATGGTGCGATCACCAATGAATTCTTGATCCAAAGCATCGCCTTGGGCAAGATGAACCAACAGCCCATTAAATAGCGCAACGTCGGTGGTTGAACGAAGGGCCAGATGAAGGTCTGCGATATCACAGGTCGCGGTTTCTCTAGGGTCGATCACGACCACTTTCATATCTGGATTCCGCTCTTTTGCTGCTCGAATCCGCTGAAATATGATCGGGTGACACCAAGCTGTGTTCGAGCCTACCAACACGATTAAATTTGCGTGATCAATATCGTCGTAACAGGTGGGCACGGTATCAGAGCCAAAGGCGCGCTTATGCCCCGCGACAGCAGAGGACATGCATAAACGGCTATTGGTATCAATATTTGCGCTGCCGATAAAACCCTTCATCAACTTATTCGCGACGTAGTAATCCTCGGTCAGAAGCTGACCGCTGCCATAAAACGCAACGGCATCTGGGCCATGCTGCTGGATTATCTTTTGGAAGCGAGAGCCGAGCGTATCGATGGCCTCGTCCCAAGACACTCTTTGGCCATTCACCTGGGGGTAAAGCAGCCTGCTCTGCAAAGACAAGGTATCACCCAGCGAAGCGCCTTTGGAACAGAGACGGCCTTGGCTCGATGGGTGGCTATCATCTCCTTGGACGAGTACTTCACGACGCTCTACGTTCACTGTGGCTTGTATTCCGCAACCGACACCACAATATGCGCAGGTCGTATTGACGGAGTGCAGCTCATTACTTGCAGCTGATTTGGCAATATACTGCATCAGGCGACCTCTCCCTGTTGAACGTCAATAGGATCATTAATATCTGCGTGCTGTGTCTGCTCCGCCAATGCGCGTCCAAACACCAGCGCATGACGACAGTCGTTGATCGCCACCCGGCCCTCGAGCAGGCTCTGATAATATGCACCATCATCGGTGTCGCCATACAATACGGCACCGACTAAATGTCCTCCGCGAAGCAACAACTTTTTGTATATTCCGGCGGCAGGGTCTGAAAAACGAATAAGCTCGCATGACTCATCCTCGTTAACTTGTCCTACCGAAAAAATATGAATGCCGCTTACTTTCAAGCGCGTCGCAGCAGGCAAGGTTTGGTAACGCGCAACGCCGTGCAGACCCAGCTGGTTAGCGCACACTTTAGCCTGCTCAAAAAGCGGCGCAACCAAACCAAAGGTGTCGCCTCGATGCTGTACGCACTCCCCCACCGCATACACTTTAGGGTCATAGGTTTGCAAGGTATCATCTACAACAACGCCCTGCTCACAAAAAATGCCTGCTGACTGCGCCAGGGCAATGTTAGGCCTCACACCTATCGCCATCACAAACAGGTCACATGGCAATGCCAGCTTGCTCTCGAACTCGACACTAACAACCCTACCAGACGCGTCGCCGTGCAAAACCTTGGTGCGCTCCTCGAATACAAATTTGACTCCACGGCTTTCTAATTCCGCTTGGAGTAAACGGGCGGCGGGCTCATCCAGCTGCCGGTTAAGCAAGTAAGGCTGGCTATGCACAACAGTCACATCCATCCCCTGAGCTCGCAGACCATTGGCGGCCTCCAAACCAAGGAGCCCCCCACCCAACACAACGGCGCGTCGTGTTGTTTTTGCATAGGAGATCATTTTGTTTACGTCATAGATATCGCGAAAAGCGAGTACACCCTCCAGCGTACTGCCCTCAATGGGCAGCACATAAGGGCGTGACCCCGTTGCGATCAACAGGCGGTCATATTGCGCGGTGGTCCCATCCTTTGAGTAAACAGACTGCGCTTTGCGATCAATTTTAATCACTTCTTTTTCACTGCCTGCGTATAAAGTAATGTTGTTACCTTGATACCAAGCCAGGTCGTGAATCATAATTTCGTCGATATTTTTCTCGCCGCATAGTACTGGCGACAACATGATGCGGTTGTAGTTACCAAAAGGCTCAGCACCAAAAACAGTGATGTCATACATATCAGGCTTAGCCGCAATAAGTTCTTCGACGACTTTCATACCAGCCATGCCATTTCCAATTACAACCAGTTTTTGTTTCATACAGAATACAGCTCTTCATCAGGCGAATAAGGCACTTGTCATAGCCTTAGCAAATACCATTGTGGAGTCAGGCTAGCGAAGCACAATCATTGACTTAAGTACCCAACTACAGCAATTAGCATGCCCAAGAAACAAACCTGTTGTATCCTGTTGTTTTAATTAGTTTATTTTAATATCTTGGACCGATACAGAGCACTCTTAAACTAACCAGGATTCGCAGTGCACCAGTTTGGCTCCGGGCAGCTACATCAAGGAGGGAATACGCACCAATTCAGCGCCCATTTAAATTTCGCCGAGTCTTTTACCGCTTAGGGGCTGGCCATCGGGCGCATGTGGCAGGGGTTCCGGGAAGGAAAAAATATTGCCTTGAAAATGCTGTATACCAAGCGCTGCCAAGGTATTGAACATGGATCGGGTTTCTATGTTTTCGGCGATAATCTTTATGCCTAAACTTGCAGCTGCCTGATTAATAGAGGCCACCATAGAATACTCCAGGTCGTCCGTTTCGAGATCGTGCAACATTTCGCAATCAAGCTTCAGATAATCCAATGGCAACTTCTTGAGATAGCGATACGCTGTAAAGCCACAACCATAATCATCAAGTGCAAACAAACAGCCCAAAGGCTTAAAGTGAGATACGAACGACAACATCTGCTCCATTTTTCGTACCGCATCCAGCTCAGAAAATTCGAAGCAGATTTTCCCGTACGGAATCGAGTATGTAATAAATAGCTGCTGAAACAGGGGCGCTAACTGCGGATCCGACAAGCTTGAACCAGACACATTAATACTGATAAAGCTTACTTTTTTCAACTCCTCAGGGTGCTTGCCAAGCCATGCAAACGTTTTCCCTACAACCCACGCATCTATCTTAGTCAAAATGTCGTAGCGCTCAGCAGTAGGCAAAAACTGATTCGGCAACAATAACTTATTGCGTTCGGATTTTAATCTCAGGAGAATTTCAAAACCTAGCGTTGCATCCTCGTTATCCACATTGACAATACGCTGCCGGAACATAACAAAACCGCTTTCATCGAGCGCGGTATTTAGTCGCGTGATCATTTCCAGTTCGTTGCGTCTTCGCTGGATATCTGCATTTGAAGAAACATGGCAGTACACACGGTTTCGCCCTCCTTGCTTCGCCTTGTTGCAAGCGGCGTCAGCAAGGTTCATCAGGTTATCGAGCGAGGACATAGCCGAGCTTACCTCGATAAGACCAATGCTTACGCCCACCAGAAACGTTTTTTCTTCAAAATGGAAGCGGTAAGCACTAATCAGGTCGAGCAATTCGTTAGCCAGCCCAAGGGCCTGCTCTTTATCTGCCGCTGGAATCAGCACACCAAATTCATCGCCGCCCAAACGCGCGATGACCCCTCTCCCCCTTAGCAGCGCCTCCATTTGACGAGACAACTGCGTAAGCAGGGCATCCCCGGCGCTATGGCCACAGCTGTCATTTACCAGTTTGAACTGATCCAGATCCATGTACAGCATTGAAAATATTCCGTGATTTCGGCGACTTTCACGCAAAGCTGTGGTCAACTCCTGCTCGAAATAACGGCGGTTATATAGGTCGGTTAAGGGATCATGAGTCGCCAAGTACTTGAGCTTATCTTCAGCAAGCTTTCGCTCTGTGATGTCGGTTAGACCACCTTCAATCAAGCGCTCGGAACGCGCGTCTACTTTTTGCAACGACATTGATATTGAGGCCCAAAAACGCGAGCCGTCTTTTCTGATCAACAAGGCTTCTCTGTCCTGCACCCTACCTTCAGTCATCAGGCGGGCAAACAACTTCTCCCTGTCTCGCCGGTTCAAATAAATGTTGGATAAACGATTATTTGTTCCTTCACGCAGGTCTTCAACATCTCGATAGCCAAGATAATTCAGAAACGCTTTATTTGCATTGACGAGCTTACCGCTTAAGTTCGTCTCGAACAGACCTTCAACAGATGACTCATAAAGCTCCTCGTACTTTTTCAGGTTCACTATCGCACTTTGCTGCGCCTGTATCCGGCTTTGCTTTTCTTTGTTTATCAGGTCCGCTATCGCCGACGACAACACAACGATTGTCGCCAGAGCACCCATTATTCCGGAAAACTCAGTCAAGGGATTGTAGGGAACCAAGCCAAACCGGATGCCGGCCGAAACGAAAATCCCGACTAGAAAAGCACTCCAAGCCAAAGTATAGATACGCGCCGGGTGATATCCCCTGAACCATAGCGCACTACCTACCAGCAGGCTAAGCACGCAGAACAGCATAGCCGCTCCCAGCAAGGGGAGTAACACATCTCCGTAGGGTACAAAAGGAATCAAAGCGATGAAGACAAAACACAGACCGATACAAGCCTGATATATGCGCTTGATCAGGCCCCGTAAACTGAGAAAGGCAATCGAAAAAACGAAATGCGAGGCACTGACAAGGGCGACGGCCAGCAGCGTACTGATTTCATTCCACGCGATGCTATTTGGCCAGAAATACTGAAACCCGACGCCCGATTGGGTGGTAAACAGAAAAAATACGCTTGCGGCAAAAATTGAAAACAGAAAAAACAAATGCTCCTTAGTTCGAAAGAAAACAAAGAGATTATAAAATACGGTTACCAGCATCATACCGACTACCAGACCAAACAAGAGCATAAAAGTTTGTCGCTTTTGTCCAAACTCTTCACTGCTCAGAATCTGTAAAGGAAACACGACTGAACCTTTACTATGCACCTTGAAATAAAGCGTGGCCGCGCCGCTTTCGGGCCAAACAAAGGGAAAGGCATGCCCGGGAAACGCTATCGGGCGTTCGGCAAAAGGCAAACCGTCACCGGAGCGCATTTTCTTATACGGGTGTTCGGAATAATCGTAGC
>JBFJVR010000133.1:0-6960 GCA_041624095.1 Oleiphilaceae bacterium | reverse complement strand
CCGGCTTTCTTTGCCGCCTGCTTGGCCTCAAACGCCGCCATTTGCTCGGGCCTTGCCTCAGCCTGATGCTTATCTTTCCATTCGGAATAGGGCATTCCGTATACGATTTCACGCGCCTTGTCGTAATCAACCTCAAGCCCTCTTTCTTCTGCCGCAGCCATGTACCACTTGGAAAGGCAGTTACGACAAAAATCGGCCAGTATCATCAGGTCGATATTCTGAACTTCTTTGTGCTCATCGAAATGCTGTAACAAGCGGCGAAAAACCGCAGCTTCAACCTCAGTTTGCACGGTACTGTTACTATCTTTGTTGTCTGGCACGCTTACACTCCATCTTCATCCCAAAGGGTGACAGTCTAAGGGAAGGCTCAATTCACATACAAGCTAATCGCGCTTGGCCTGTCACCAATCGACGACTTCTAAGCGGGCCTTACATCCATGGTGATATCAGCATGAAACACCTTCACGTCGTGCGCGTCGAAGATGTCTACCGCGACTGTTTTATCCCCCGGCTCAGTAAAATCGACGTTATCTGCGGTGGCAACTGCCCGCAAATCTGTTTTGGCTTTGGCCAGATACTGTACCGTCATGCCTTTTGGTATCCAACGTGCGCCATCTGGTATCGTGGCATCTGTCAGGGTTCCGGCTACCAGTTCTGCAGCATTACACATCGCGATGGCATGCACGGTCCCAATATGGTTCTCAACTTCTCGACGCTTGGCTATTGTCGCTTCGGAGTAGCCGGGTCGGAGTGCCACAAAGCGTGGTTCGATCGTCGAAAAATACGGCGCCATCTGGCAAATCATCTCAGCAAATTTATCGGGGCCAAATTGTTGAAACGCACTTAATACCTGACTCATAGTGATTACCCTCACAGACTAGCAAAAAGGCGCGGAAATTTGCTTTTGTGCTCGAATTACTGCGCCGTACAATATAGACTTTAGCGCAAGCTAGAATAATATTCTAGAACTTAATTCTAATTTGAGCAGCTCCGATGAAGCAATCGAAACGAGACATACTGGCCGGCGCCTTACAGTGCTTTATGGCGAACGGCGTTGAAAGCACTAAAATAGCCGACATTAGAGACGTGTCGGGAGTGAGTGTCGGCAGTATTTACCATCATTTCGGCAATAAGGAAGGCATCGTTGTTGCGCTCTTCCTTGCGGGAATGCAAGATCATGCCAGCATGCAGGAAGCCGCACTGGCAAGTGCAACTAACGTAGAAGAAGGCGTCAAAAGCATTGTCCGCTGCTATATAGACTGGATCGCTCAAAATCCGGATTGGGCGCGCTTTGTCTTCCGTTATCGTAGTTTGGTCGAAAACAGCGAGCTCGCGGAACAAAATGAGGCGCACAAACGGCAACACTTTCAACGCCTTAAGCTTTGGTTCCAACCCTACATTGATAACGGCAGTATTAAGAAGCTGCCATTTGAAGTTTATCACTCACTGATTATTGGCCCGTCACAAGACTTTGCCCTGCGCTGGCTCGCCGGTAAAACCAGAGGCCACCTTCCTGATTACCGGGAGCTATACACCGAAGCGGCCTGGCAGGCACTCAAAACCTGAACCAGAACATGGTTTTGCTCAACGAAGCAAGGCACACTGAGCGCGCTCCCATAAGACTAAAAGGATTTAGTATGGCAATTCGAGACTGGCCCGAAGGCGAACGGCCACGAGAAAAACTTCTGCAACAGGGGCCGCAAAGCCTTAGCGACGCAGAACTACTAGCAATCTTTCTGCGTGTCGGACTACCCGGTAAAACCGCCATTGATCTGGCGCGCGAACTCATCGCTCACTTTGGCTCCCTAAAAAAATTACTCTGTAGTACGCAACAGGAGTTCTGCGCCTTCCCCGGCATGGGGCCAGCTAAATTCACTCAAGTTCAGGCTTCTCTTGAAATCAGTAAGCGTTATTTTAAAGATGAAATGCGCGAAGGTGACGCTATTACCAACCCTGAAAGCTGTAAGAAGTTTGTCCGCTTGGCTCTGGCCGATAAGCCCCAAGAAGTCTTTGCCTGCCTGTATCTTGATAATCAGCATCGTATTCTTCGCTTTGAAGAGCTGTTTCAAGGCACTATCGATGCTGCATCAGTCTACCCCCGCGAAGTGCTGCGTAAAGTCATCGAGCACCAGGCAGCAGCGGTCATCTTTTGTCACAACCACCCTTCAGGCTCCACTCAGGCGAGTCAGGCAGACATCCAACTAACAAAGCGCTTAATTTCGACCCTTGAACTAATAGATGTGCGCGTACTGGATCATCTCATCGTTGCGGGAGCAAGCGTCGTCAGTTTTGCGGAGCAGGGCTTACTGCATGGTGCCTAGTCCGGCTAGAAACAAATGCGAAAGGCACTTCACAAAACAGGCTAAATTTTGATTTTTCTTTGCGATCAAAAAAGCTTTCTGGTATAAAGGCCAGCTCTTTAGTGAGACCCCCTAATCAGGGCTCTCAGCTTAAGCAATGAATTTGTATTCTCAAGCCCTGTTTCGCCAGATATAACGGGCTTGGATCTTGGAGGCACGATTATAATAGCTAAAGTATGTCAGGTTACAGGCAAGCGCCCGGTAACAGGAAACAACGTTTCACACGCAAAAAACACTACACGTCGTCGTTTTTTGCCTAATCTTCAATCGCACCGTTTTTGGGTTGAGGGTGAAAAGCGTTTTGTTAAGCTGCGCGTTTCAACAAAAGGTATGCGCATTATCGATAAAAAGGGCATCGAGACTGTCCTGGGTGAACTTCGCGCTCGCGGCGAAAAAGTTTAAGGAGAGTCAATCATGAGAGAAAAAATACGTTTAGTTTCTAGCGCTGGTACAGGTCATTTTTATACTACTGACAAAAACAAGCGCAACATGCCTGAAAAAATGGAAATCAAAAAGTACGATCCCGTGGTACGTAAGCACGTGATGTACAAGGAAGCTAAAATCAAGTAAGCACGACTGCGACAAGTTATCTGTCGCAATCAGATCGGCTTCCAGTAAAAACCCGGCATCTGCCGGGTTTTTATTTGCCTGCTTTCTGCTTCGTCTCGTAATAGGTATCCGGCAATCTCACATCCAAAGCGATTGGCAAATGATCCGACACCGGGAACGTTACCACCCCTGCACGCTTAACTTCCAGAGAGCGACTCACAAGTATATGGTCCAGCGCCTTCTCGGGACGCCAACTAGGAAAAGTATGACTCACACCGGGCAACGCCACTAAATTCGCATTTTTTAGCGGCGAATCGTGCAGTATCTTCTCGGCATGGGTATTCATATCACCCATCAAAACCACATGCTGGTAATTCTCAATCAACTCCCGAACAAAGCTTAGCTGCTGGCGTTGCGCACTATCGCTCAAGGACAAATGCATAATCACCAACACCACGGGGTCATCTTCCCTGCCATATTTAGCGACGATCACCCCCCGCCCGGGAATCAAACCCGGCAAACTGAATTCTTCAACACCCAATGGGCGAAAACGACTTAGCAAACCATTACTATGTTTCGCCAGAGGCCCAAAATTACGATTCAGCTGCTGGTACCAGTAAGGAAACCCACCCGCATTGGCGAGATACTCTACCTGATTCACAAAACCACTACGCAGACTACCACCATCGACTTCCTGAAGTGCCACCACATCGTAACTTTTCAACAAAGCCGCAATCTTGTCGAGGTTTTCGTTTCGGTTCTTATGCGGCAATATATGCTGCCAGCTACGTGTTAGATAATGTCGATATGAAGAGGTGGAAATACCGACCTGTATGTTAAAGGTCAGCAAACGGAGAGTATGGGACTCGTCCAGATAGGGGATAGTATCCAGAACAGCTTGGTTAGCCGTTCTGGAAGACGCCTCAAGTGGCGCCAGGATTTGATTTAAACGGTACTTCAATCTCTCGTACATAAATCACCTAAGACCCGGCACACTCTTTTGCAATGTGGCGGCTACTTACTTTACAACAGGTGCTTGCGGTGCAGCTGGCTTCATTAGCTGACGTTCTTTTTCAATCAAGAAGTTAGCGACCTTAACCATATTAGCAAAGTTCCCGGCATCACGTACGCCAACTTTGTATTTACCGTTCACGATCAAGGCCGGCACACCCGAAATACGGTAGGATTTGACACGATCTTCGGCCTTAATCAATTCTTCATCAACTTTAGAAATCTTGCGGAACCCGCTGACCTCGAAAACAGAACGATAGTCCTCTTCGCTCACCCCATTGGCAACAAAAATTTCCTCAAAGTCGTCAACATCTGCGAACTTACGCGGGTTAGCAACAATCGCATCAAACAGCGGCTGGTGCAGCTTCTCACGCACACCTAACAATTCAGCTGCAAAAAAAGCTTTGGCATGCTCTTTCCATCCGGGAAAAGTAGCCGGAACCATCCAGAAGTCTACATCATCGGGCATCGCTTCTTCCCAAGCGGGCAAGTAATCATTGTTGAACTCATAACAATGAGGACAGCCATACCAGAACACCTCGACCACCTCTACTTTCGAAGCATCCCGAGTTTTAACCGGGTAGGGCAACTCTTTATAATGACGTCCTTTTTCCCACATATCGGCAGCGAAGCCCGCTGATGACAAACACAAAGCCGCTATCAGTACCGACAGCAACGAAATATACTTACGACGCATGAAATTCTCCCTCGTCATTAAAATTTTTGGCCCATCATCATAGCCAGCAGGCGGTAGTGCCTCAAGCTGCACAACATGACTATTTGGTTAGCAAAGCAGCTTGAGCCTTATTTCAGACACAAAAAAGCCCTCGAATTCGAGGGCTTTTTCATATTACGTGACCCGTGCTTACTGATACAGGCCCGACATATAACTCGATAGGGCTTTGATTTCGCGATCACTTAGGCGCGCCGCAATGCTGCGCATAATGCGAGTATCTCCGTCATTTGCTCGCTCGCCACTACGGAACTTTTTCAGCTGACCTTCCAGATAGTCAGCATGCTGCCCACCCACAGCAGGGAACTTAGCCAGCGCGATACCCGCGCCCGCAGGACCATGACAGGCTGTACAGGCAGCAACACTATTCGCCGGGTTACCATTGCGATATAACTTCTCACCTTCGCTGACCAGTTCGGGGTCTGCCTGACCAACCGTTGTGCTCTGCGCACTGTAATAGGCAGCAATGTCTTTAAGATCCTGCTCACTCAAAGCATCTAAAATACCGGTCATTTCGACAATAACGCGTGCACCTGATTTAACATCCTGCATTTGCTTAAGCAAATAAGGCGCGCCCTGACCTGCCAGTTTGGGGAAGTTACCCACGGCACTATTGCCATCGGCACCATGACAACCTGCACAACTTGCAGATTTACTCTTACCCGCTTCTACATTACCCATACTCTCGGCGGACACGCCAAGAGTGGTGGTGATACCCGCAGCCAATAACACACTCATCAAAAATCTGTTCATAGTTATAGTGCTCACTCTCATCTTAAAAAAATCCCCTGACACTCTGCTTATTATCGTTATCGGCTTTGCCTTAGCCTCATTAACATCACGACAATAGCCATGACGTAAATTATTGCTTTGCGAATTATAGGACCGACTGCTGGCTCTAGCCAAACTTATTCCAGGCCGAAAGAAAGATCAGGCAAAAATCGGTTCGCTATTATACACTATGGCCCCATTGATAAAACCCTTATCACTCTACGAACTATACCGCGAGCTTTTAGTGTCATTATGGTAACAACCCCCGAACAGGCGTCTTCCGCAGACAGTGATGAATTCAACTTGTCTTTCAATAGCGCCAGGTTTTTGCAAAGCGCATCCAAATTAATAAACTGCCCAAGAGACGTAGGCGTAGAGATCGCCTTTGCGGGGCGCTCCAATGCGGGTAAGTCTTCGGCTATCAATGCGATTACCAATAATAAGAAACTTGCCAGAACAAGCAAAACACCGGGCCGAACGCAGCTTATTAACTTCTTTTCGCTGAGTCATCCGGAGGTAAAACTCGTGGATCTTCCGGGCTATGGTTACGCCAAAGTTTCTCTCGATCTCAAAGCGGACTGGGGCAAACACCTCGACGACTATCTGCGTAACCGTGAAAGCCTGGGCGGGCTCGTGCTGATCATGGATATTCGAAAGCCACTGACTGAGTTCGATGAGATGCTGCTTGACTGGACTCACCAATGTGAGCTGCCGACGCTGATTCTGTTGACCAAGGCAGACAAAATGAAACTGGGGCCAGCCAAACAAGTCTACTTCAAAGTAAAGAAGGCGCTCGAAGCGCACCCCTCGCTAGTGGATATCGTGCTACTTTCGAGCCTAAAAAAGAGCGGCGTCAAAGAAGCCCGGGCGGTACTAAGCAAACTCGCCAAGGAGCGCCTGGAGCTGATTAATCAGCCGGACTCGGCATGATATTTTCGAAACAGTAGCGCTGTTGCAGCTCCTGAACCAAAGCTACCTTATCTTCTTTTAAGTAGGGCAATACGTAGTCCAGAATCAGGTAGACGCCATGCTTGATTGCCTCGCGATTGACCGCATTTGCGTCGGCGTCTTCGTGTACGCTTTTGAGAAAGGTCATCCAGTTAGTGACAATCAACCACACATTTAGCGCCTTCGACTGAAGCTGGCTTTCGGCGACCTGCTGGTACACTCCACTTGCTATCATTGCGGCGATAATTTTCTTAATGCTATCTAAACAACGCAAGGTGAACTGGCGATAGTCCTGCCTTAAACGTTCGTCGGCCGCCAGCAGATGTTCCAGGTCCCGATGCAAAAACCGGTATGCCCATAATCCGTTAAATACGGCATCCAGATACGCAATCAAATCTTCTATTTGTATCGTCCGGTCTTTGGGAACCTGCAAATAGGTGTCAACCATCAGCTCATAGTTTTTAAAGATCTCAAAGATAATGTCGCTTTTGTTTCTGAAGTGATAATAAAGGTTACCCGGGGACATCCCCAGATGAGCAGCGATATGGTTTGTGGAGACATTGCGCTCGCCCTTTTCATTGAAGAGGT
>JBFJVR010000132.1:0-6981 GCA_041624095.1 Oleiphilaceae bacterium | reverse complement strand
TTATGTCTTAACTGGACTGGTCACATCTATTAGACCACCTCATCACGCAGAGTATGAGTAATATGTAATTATCGCACTAGCTCGGTAATTCCTTTTTACCCTTGCTGAAATAATCCTACGGCTGGCCTGACCCGCGGCAGGTTTATTTACTTGTTAACAGGTTTGTCGATAGAGCTTCGTTACAGATGTGCGTAGAATCCTGATCAATAGTTCGGCGTCGAAACTGAAAATTCAAGTATCGGCGACGCAAGAGGGGCTAGCGGATTTCGCAAGCCAGATGTTTTGGGGGTGTCAATGTTCTTGATAGGCGGGGTTTTTAGCAAGATGGTTTCTAGTTGGTTTATAAGGCTCATGGGGCGAGTTTCTTTGGCGCTTGTAGTGCTGTTCTTCGTTGCTTGCGATAGTACATTGCCTTATGAAGAGGGAGCGGACGCAGCGGGGCACACTTCGGCAACAAGGGCAACGCGCCTTGTAAATGAACAAAGCAAGACTGACTTGCCACTAGGGCATGATCAAGATTTTAGCGATGCGCAACGGGGTTTGATTGCGCAAGACGATAGCTTAAAGGTGCGCAACAAAGATGACCTGTTGATTTGGGATCGTCCGGCGTATCAATTTATCGACAAAGCTTTGGGCGATGACGCTCCGGCCAGCGTTAACCCTTCGCTTTGGCGACAGGCGAAGCTCAACAATATTCACGGCTTGTTCCAAGTCACGCGGGGTATATACCAGCTACGCGGTTACGATCTTGCAAACATGACTATTATCGAAACACCCAATAGTTGGGTAATCGTTGATCCCTTGACCTCAATAGAGACGGCCTCGAGGGCCCTGTCGTTTGCCAAGCAACATCTGGCAGCGAAACCCATCAGCGCGATCATATTCACCCATAGTCACATTGACCACTTTGGCGGGGTGCAGGGAGTACTCGACACCCTGTCTGAGGGCGAACTGCAGGGTCTAAGAATCATCGCGCCAGAAGGTTTCATGGCTGAAGCCAGCAGCGAAAATATGATCGCCGGTAGCGCGATGAGTCGCAGGGCGATGTTTATGTATGGCAAAAGGCTCGCAAGATCGGAACGTGGCCACGTGGACTCAGGTTTAGGGAAGGGGCCGGCGTTTGGCAGTGTTACCTTGGTGGCTCCGACAGAGTTGATTGGCAAAACACCTACGGAGATCGAAATTGACGGCGAGCGTTTTGTCTTCCAGTTTACACCCGATTCTGAAGCGCCAGCCGAGTTTACCTTTTATCTGCCGTCGAGAAAGGTCTTCTGCGGAGCAGAGCTGGTATCGCGAACTCTGCATAATCTGTATACCCTGCGAGGCGCAAAGGTGCGTGATGCACTGGCCTGGAGCGGGTTTATCGACGAGGCCAGAACTTTGTTTGCCGAGGCAGAGGTTTATTTCGCCAGCCATCACTGGCCCATGTGGGGGCAGTCGGCGATACAGGACTTTCTGGCTAAACAGCGTGATACCTATAAGTATATTCATGACCAAACAGTGCGGATGATGAATTCAGGGTTATCACCTAATGAAATTGCCGAGCAATTAACGCTGCCGAAGAGTCTGCAGGTTGATTATTTTAATCGCGGTTACTACGGCACGGTAAAGCACAATGCCAAGGCGGTTTATCAGGCGTACATGGGTTGGTTTACCGCTAACCCGGCGATGCTGGACCCCTTGCCTGAGGTCGAGACAGCAACAAGGACCATCGCATTAATGGGCGGGGTTCAAAGTGTGGTGCAGCATGCCGAAAAAGCGTTTGAGAAAATTTCGGACATGCCACATGCAGAGGTAACTAAGGAGTATCGCTGGCTTGCGCAGTTACTAAATATGGCGGTATTTGCCGAACCAGACAACGGTGCAGCAAAACGCTTGTTGGCGAAAGTCTATGACCAGCTGGGTTATGTGGCTGAGTCGGCAGCATGGCGTGACTTTTATCTGAGTGCTGCCTACGAGCTGCGTCATGGGCCCCCGGATGAAGGATTTAACCCGGCGAGTATGACCGAGGTACTGAAGCTTGCCCCGGTAGAGAAGCTTTTCGAATCGATGGCTGTCAATTTGAATGGCCCCGAGGCCGACGGGGCGTCTTATCAGCTTGAAGTATACTTTCGTGATTTGGAACAGCGTTACATCTTGGTGGTCGAAAATGCGGTACTCAGGTTTAAACTCTTGGGCCAAGAACATGAACTGTCATCAAGCGATGATGCGGTTAGGCTGAGCATCAACCACGTTTTGTTCATTGACGTGCTTACCGGCAATGCCGACCTTAAAACCCTGTTGTTGAGTGATGAGCTGAAGGTAGAAGGAAGTACGCTTGATCTGATTGGCTTTCTTGCGCTGTTCGAAAAACAGGAAGGTGTATTTAATATCGTCACCCCCTAGTAGAAAAAATTGCCCGGTTACTTTGTCGTGTTTGAAAGTTTGCAGGGCGGATCAATGCAAGTTAGCAAAAACTTTGGCAGAATGCGTTCACACAATAAAAATAGCGAAGCCTGCAAACTGACTGTCAGGTTTCGGCTTCGAACAAGAATATCCATATGGGGTCGCCATGAGCGAAATGGAAATTACACCTGAATCTGGTGGGTCGGTTTTATTCAAAGCTAAAAATGCAGCCCAGAGACTATTATCCTTCACCATTTTACTGCTGTTGCTGGGCACCATTGTTTCGGGAACCAGCGAAAACATTCATGCACAAATGCTCAAGCTGGGCGTATATTTGTGGGATGATTATTTCGTATTGCGAGGTGATTCTCCGTCAGTAGAGTGTGACCCGACTCCCGATATTGAAGCGAGGCTCAATGAGTTAGCCACTGAGCATGCGACAGAAAGTGGTGACTTTGACCTGTTTGACTCGGAGTTTGACCGGGAGTCGGCACGAAACTCGCTGGTGAGTCAGGTCGAAGTATGCAAGAAAAAGCATCGTGATGCGCAAACCTACCGAGAGAACACGACGATTTGGGTCAGTGCTTTCAAGGCCGCAGAACACACCTTTGCCGATATTAGTCTGTTCGCGATTGCTCAACAACGGATGACACTGATATTGCTGCTGATGCTCGCGACTATCGTTGCGACATGGAAGCGCAATCATATCGCCTTCAGAGCCGTTCATACGCGTTTTGAGCACTATGTTTCAACATCAGCCCAGTTAGTTGCGCACCTCAGTTTGGGCTACTCCACTTACGCTTTTTATCAGGGCTCATATGCCTCCGGTACGGTCGTAACTAACCCGGAACTGATGATTATACTCATGGCCGGCTGTGCGGTTTTGTCGGCTATTAGCTTGCAGCAGATGCTGGGCGAGGCTTCGCGTTACCCAAAGGCAAAAATCAAACCGATACATGCCTTGCTGACGATTCCGATACATACCTTTATGCTACTCGCGGCGACCTACCACTTTTTTGTGACCGAGGTGCACTTCCCGGGCATCGCCATTTACTTTACCCAGATCTTCCAGCTCACCAATCTGCATTTGGCAATCGGTTTATACATACTCGTGGGGATGCTGCTGAAGGAAACCCTGCTGGGCGCAAAGTTGTTCGATGTTTTTAAACCTTGGCATTTGCCGCCTGAAATACTGGCCTTTGTTGCCATTGCTTTAATGGCCTTTCCAACGGCTTACACAGGTGCCTCCGGTATCATTATTATTGCCATGGGTGCAGTGGTGTATCAGGAAATGCGCCGGGTAGGCACGCGCCGGCAGTTGTCTTTGGCGATTACGGCGATGACCGGTTCGGGGGTGGTGTTACGCCCCTGTTTATTAGTAGTCGGCATAGCCATACTCAATAAGGAAGTGGTCACCGATGAGCTATTTCATTGGGGTTTTAGGGTGTTTTTGTTAAGCATGGTCGTGTTCGCAGTGTTTGCCGTTATTACGCGCAAAGACCCGTTCAAATATGTGCCGCTACGTGAAGCCCTGCCACCGTCTTTACAGCTGTTGAAGCCGCTGTTTCCTTATCTTGCCATACTGGCTGGCAGCCTGATTTTTTACGCTTATGTGCTGGACACCTATCTGGACGAATTTTCGGCGCCGATTATGTTGCCAGTCATCGTTATTGCATTCATTCTGTTTGAACGGTGGTATAGCCGCGACTTCCAAGAGCGGAATAAAGTGGCCAAGGCGAGTCCGACAGTCGCCAAGGCCTTCGACACAGCAGTCGATAATTCTGCAATCCAGATTGGTGCGTTGCTGATGCTGATGGCCTGCTCGTTCACCGTGGGTGGAATTATTGAGCGCGGTGGCGGCGTCTTGGAAATACCAGAGGCCTTCAGCTCTGTTTATGCCGCCATGGCCTTCCTAGTGCTGTTCCTGGTGATGATAGGCATGATTATGGACCCCTTTGGGGCCTTGATTCTGGTGACAGGCACCATTGCTCCTGTTGCTTATGCGCAAGGTATTCATCCTGTACATTTCTGGATGACCTGTTTAATGGCCTTTGAGCTAGGTTACTTAAGCCCGCCGGTTTCGTTGAATCATCTCTTAACCAGACAGGTGGTCGGTGATAAGGAAGTTGAGCTGGCCCTACAAGAAGGGGATAACTTTTACTATCGACATGAGCGCATCATCTTGCCGCTCTTGGTAATGGGAACGACTTTGTTGCTTGTTGCGTTCGGGCCATTCCTGTTTATGGATTAGGGTCTTTATCAGTCACGACGTACGCCTAGGTTAAGGAATAGGAATGAGCAAAGAACTTGATGAGCTGAAGCGTTTAACTCATTTGGATGTCCCCGCCGATTTCCAGAAACTCGATGCTAGAAGCCGGCGTGCAGTGCTAGCTTACGTGGAGCAAGTGGTCGAGCAGGAAAGGGCAGGGATGGATAGACTGTTCGAGTCGATCAGCCATACGATGAAGTATATCCCCAACTTTTTGCTGCAAGCGATTACGCAGAAATATATTGACCCACCTATCGCAGCCAAGATTACGGTAAAACTAAAGTTAAAAGATGCGATTGGCATCGCTAATGGTTTGCCTGCTGAGTACGTCGCTGAGTCTGCACGTTACTTAGAGTCTGAGTATGCGGCGCAGTTTCTAGGAGGCTTGAATAATAAGCTGCAAAAAGCGGTCGTTGACGTGTTAGCTAGGCGGTATCCAATTGTCATGCTTGATATTTACCAATATGTTGATGCGAAAACACAGCGTTCACTCAGGTTTCCGCAAGGTATCAATGTACCCGATGCGGCGCTCACCCCCTCACGCACTGCAACGCTCAAAAAGCTCATGGGTTAACCTGCGCTTATTCCCCGTCACTTTTTGACGCTATAAATTAGAGTGAAAGTATATTTTACACTTTTGGCTTTTTGGTGATTAAAAATATGACGCCGCTTCCTATAAGTTTGTGATGTATATGCTTTATTCGTTGCTGGCCCTATATTTGCGGTTTCTTGATACCGGTGCTGTGTATTGCGGCGTCTCATTAAGAAAACTAGCTGAAAGGTGTTGTATGAAGTTGTATTCGTTCCTTGCTTTAAGTTTTTCACTGGTGTTCGCTGCTCAGGTGCAAGCGTACATGCTCGATGATCATTATATTGGTGGTGATGATCATGGTTATGGCGATGTAATTGGCCATACCAACATGTTTGATGTGGCTGGCCTTGATGTTGCTGTAAGCGGCACTCAGGTTACCGTTGATATCTATACTACATTCTGGGATGACATCGGCGTGTATGGCAGCCTGGCCTTGAACGGCAAAGGCATCGGTGTGGGTGATTTAATGTTGGGCAGCAGCTGGAATCCAAATGGAAGCGCGTCTAACGGTTATCTGGCGGACAATGCAGCTAGCGGTACATTGTGGTCTCATGCGGTTTCGGTAGATGACGCCTATTCAACAACGGGTGGTTCTGCGCGGTTGTATGCTCTGAATGGGTCGAGCAATGATGAAAACTTATTGTTAAGCGAGGATTTTTTGAGCGCGGGTGTCTATCGCGATGGGCAAGAGGTTGCTGTAGATAGAGCGTCTAGGAAAGTGGACTGGTTAAGCGGAAATTCTGCGTCTTGGGTTGTGAGTAGCGGAAAGATTTCGTTTATGTTTGATGCTGCAAATACCGGCTTGTTGTCGGATGGTGAGCTAGCGCTGCACTGGGCAATGCTCTGTGGTAACGATGTTATTGAAGGCGCTGTACCTGTCGCCAGTGTTGACGAACCGTCTTCACTTGCCCTGTTAGCATTGGGTGCATTGGGCCTGGGTTGGTTACGACGCAGGGTTTAATGCTTGGCAATGACATAAAAAAAGCGGCGTTAGCCGCTTTTTTTATGTCACCTGCAAAACAGGGTGCTAGGCGCCTACCAGTTTTTTAATACTGCCGACCACGTTGTCGCCCTTAAAGGGTTTAACGATCCAGCCTTTTACGCCAGCGGCTTTACCGCGCTGTTTCATGCGTGGGTCGCTTTCTGTCGTTAGCTTGATGATGTTAACGGCTTGGTTACCCAGGTCGCCGCGAACTTTTTCTGCCATGGTAAGGCCGTCCATGTTGGGCATGTTGACGTCAGAAATAATCAGCTTTATTTGAGAGTCTTTTTGCAGTTTGTCTAGACCGTCTTTGCCGTCTACGGCGACTTCGACGCTCAGGCCATGCCCTTTCAGAAAAGTGCTAACTTCGTTGCGTACGGTAGCAGAGTCATCAACGACTAGTATTTGTGCCATGTTTTCTTTCCTCTTTTTCGTCTTGGTTCAAGACTTCCCCAATGGGATGTGTGACTAATAGTTTATTTATATCTTGTTTGGTGAAAATCACCATATTTCTTTGCCAAAAGCTCAAGGTTTTAAAAGAACTCCAGTTCGCCACCTTCAACCAGATCGTCTACGGCTTTATCACTTTCGGCGAATTTTTCAGGTGACCAGCTCAGGTTGAAAATCAGGCGCTGGTACAAAACGATATCCGGGAAATTATGCTCCGGATCATGCAAGGTGTATTTAAAGCATAGCTGGGGTTCGGTAGAACCGAAAGATATATGTTTTTGTGAGTGATTAACAATAATGGGG
>JBFJVR010000131.1:0-6996 GCA_041624095.1 Oleiphilaceae bacterium | reverse complement strand
TGCCAGCACTTTTGCATGTGCTACCGGGGCGTGCGCAAGCCCGGAAGCTGGACCACCACGTCCCGCCTGCGAGGCATCTTCTTGAAGGACGCCGCCGCGCGCATGGAGTTGTTCACCCTGGTGGGCGCTACCGTGAACCGTCGATGGGCCGCGTACTTACCTCATCGAGTCAACGCGGTACGGGCTTGGGGCGAGCGCTTGTCGCAAGGGCAATGCTACACTCTGCACGGCACTTTGCGGGCATGAGTGTAAGGATTTCAGCACAAGCACACTTAGAGAAATTCTACCGTTCGTTCGGTTTTGAAACAGTGTCAGACATTTACGATGAAGATGGTATTCCGCACCTGCAAATGCTCTCTCGGCCACTTGTGAACAAAGATTGATGTGGATCATTCGCATCGTTTGGCTACTTTGCTAGGCTGCTGATTCTAACAATACTATCTGATGAGCAGCTTTCCGGAGGCATTATGAAGCACTTCGACCATGTCGAACCTTGCGTAGAACAAATTATAGGGCAGGTCGGGCCGAACTTGGTTCTTGGCTTACCCTTGGGTTTGGGAAAACCGAACCAGTTCGTTAACGCCTTATACCGGCGAGTAGCATCCGATGCTTCCTTGTCGCTGCACATTATCACTGCCTTATCGCTCGAAAAGCCGCGTCCTAAAGATGAGACAGAAGCACGCTTCCTCGTGCCTTTCGTGGAGCGTATTTTTGGAGACTATGAGGAGCTGGAATACGCAAAAGCCCAGCGTACGGGATGTTTGCCAGAAAATATAAAGGTTTCCGAATTCTATTTTAAAGCCGGAGCGATGAAGTCTAACCCGGATGCTCAACAGAACTACATAAGCAGTAACTACACCTTCGTCGCGCGAGACCTGCTTGACCAAGGCGTGAATGTTCTTGCCCAGCTGGTTGCAAAAAAGCAGGTTGATGGGCGCAATCGTCTGAGCCTGAGTTGCAATACCGATGTTACCCTCGACTTGATGCCCATGCTTGAAGAACAGCGTGAAGCAGGACGGAAGATAGTTACCGTGGCCCAGGTTCACAGCGAATTGCCGTTTATGTATCGGCAGGCCATGGTCGATGAAGATTACTTTGACTTTCTGCTCGACAACCCGAGCTACAGTACCACCTTGTTTGCGCCACCCAATATGCCGGTTCCTACAGCTGATTACCTCACCGCGTGCTACGCCAGTACCTTGATCAAGGACGGGGGGACTTTACAGATTGGCATTGGTTCATTGGGCGATGCCATTGTTTACGCTTGCCAGTTGCGGCATGAACACAATGAAGCCTATCGACAGGTCATAAAAGACATGGGGCAAGGTTCAGATATTGTTGAGCGTTGCGGCGGCTTGGGCGTATTTAGATCCGGGCTTTATGGCTCGAGTGAAATGTTTGTAAATGGTTTTCTACACCTGATGAAAAGCGGCATTGTTAAACGTGCAGTCTATGACGATCTGGATATTCAGCGTTTGCTCAATGAAGGAAAGATAGAAGAAGACGTCAGTGAAGCGACAATTAAAGCCTTGCTCGACGAGACGGTTGTCGGGCACCACCTTAGCCATTCGGACGTTCTCTATCTGCAACGCTGGGGCATTCTGCGAGACGATGTCCGCTGGCAGCCGGATGGCCTAAACATTAGCGGTCGGCTCCTCTCGTGTGACCTAAACGATGCGCACAATCTTCAGCAGCTCTGCCAATATGCGCTGGGTAGTCGACTGAAGGGAGGGGTTATCATGCATGGCGGATTTTTTCTCGGGCCCGGGAGTTTTTATCAGGCGCTCAGAGAAATGAGTCGCGATGAAAACGAAAAAGTGTGCATGTCGAGCGTAGGGCATATTAACCAACTTGCATACAACTATCCGCTGCTTAGTGCCCAGCGCAAAGAAGCACGGTTTATCAACACCGGCATGATGGTAACGCTGAGTGGGGCCGTAGTATCAGATGGGCTCGAGAATGGCACCGTCATCAGCGGTGTCGGAGGGCAATATAACTTTGTCAGCATGGCGCATGAACTGAAAGACGCACGTTCGATTTTGTGTGTTCGCAGCACACGTGGTGTCGGGAAAAACCTGGCGTCTAATATCGTTCCTAGCTACGGACACACTACGATACCACGTCATCTGCGGGATATCGTGGTTACGGAATACGGTATCGCAGATTTACGCGGCAAGTCAGATGAGGATGTCGCAATCGCCTTGATCAAGGTTGCAGACTCGCGTTTTCAACAACAGTTACTGGAGCAAATGAAGCAGAATGGAAAAGTCGCAAAGGACTACCAGCTACCAGTAGATTGCCAACAAAATCTGCCAGCTAAGCTGGAAGCGCTGCTAAAGCCCTATAGAGCGAAGGGCTTGTTTCCGGCATTTCCGCTTGGTAGTGACTTTACTGCTCAGGAAATTGCACTGGGTAAAAGCTTGAAGGACATCAAGGCGAAGATGGAACGGCCGCGAGAAATAATCAAATCCGTGATCAAGTCCTTTATACACAAAGTAGATAACAACGAAGCCCGCCCGTTTCTGGAGCGTCTGGATTTGCTTGAAGCCGATACGCCGAAAGACATTCTTTTGCAGCACTTAATTCTGCTCGAACTCGAAGAAAATGGCTATCTCAAAGCAATGTAAGCAATGTTACGGACTGACTTCGCTTGGCTTTGGTAAAGCCCACCAATTCTCCGTGCCAAGGGTAAAAGGGGCCTGTTTCTCGGGTCGCCCAAAGCGGTTCCAGTATGCCAAACGGTGGTAATTTAGATGCCAGTTAGGTACGAGGTAATGATGCCATAGTAATACCCGGTCCAAGGCTCGCATAGCGGAGACAAGTGATGGCCGGTCAGGCGCGTCAATTACTTTTTCCAGCAAACCATCTACAGCAGGGTGGCTTACCCCGGCATAGTTTTGGCCGCCAACCACCTTGACCTGGCTTGAGTGAAAATAATCGCGCTGCTCATAACTGGGGGACATGCCCTGCGATAAGACATAGGTCGTCATGTCGAAGTCGTAGTGGTCCATGCGATGTTTATACTGTGTGGTATCAACCAATCTTGCTTCCGCGACGATACCGACTTTTTCGAGATTTTTTATATAGGGGAGAACAACGCGCTGAATCCCGGCTTGCCTGATGAGGATTTCAAAGGTGAAGCGCTTACCGCTTTGCCGATGCGTTAGCTTGCCTCCCTCGATTTCCCAGCCGGCAGCTTTCAATAAGCCCAAGGCGTGTCTGGTTTGCGGGCGTATATTGCCGTTGCCATCGGATACCGGAAGCGTAAATGCCTGAGTAAACAGTTCATCTGGTAGATGCTCTCTATAGGGTTCTAGTAGTGATATTTCTTGTTGGCTGGGCAGTCCCGTTGCCGAGAATTCTGAGTTCGGATAAATGCTGAGATTCCGCCGATAGGCACCGTTGAATAGCGTTTTGTTGGTCCATTCAAAATCGAAAAGTAAACTGAGTGCTTGTCTTACTCGCAGGTCGGCAAATAGGTCCTTACGGGTATTGAAGAAAAAGCCCTGAGTACCTGAAGGTATTTTATGGGCGATCTCTTCTTTTATCATGTCGCCGTGTTCTATGGCCGGTATATCGTAGCCGGTTGCCCAGTTCTTTGCCGTATAGTCGTAGTAAATGTCGAGCTCTCGCGCCTTAAAGGACTCAAAGGCAACGGTTTGGTCGCGATAGTAATCGATTCTTACACGGTCAAAGTTGAAGCGTCCGCGGTAGATGTTCAGATCTTTCGCCCAAAAGTTATCGACGCGCTCAAGCTCAATAAATTTGCCGATGGCATAGTTGCCAAGCTTATAGGGCCCGCTCAGCAATGGCGGAGTTTGGGACGAACTAGCAAAGTCCTTGTCTCGCCAGTAATGTTCGGGCAGTACGGGCATTTCCCCGATGCGCAGGATATTCGAACCCCGAAAAGGTGGCTTGAATTTTACTTCCACCTCTCTGTCTGAAAGAGCCGTGACGGATTCAATGCCCAAAAGTTGTTGTTGGAAGCGGGGGTGCCCGTGTTCCAGCAGAGTTTTATACGAGAAACTGACATCCTTCGCATCCAAAATATGGCCATCGTGGAAGCGTATATTGGGCCTTAAGGTAAAAATGACCCGAGACAAATCCACTGGGTAACGCAGCGACTCGGCAAGTAATCCATACGCGCTCTGGGGTTCATCGCCCGCTGGGAGATAGCTGCCGGTTCCGGCAAGCAATGTTTCATTGAGTTCGGAAAAACCGTACATGAACTGCCCGGGCGTGTTGAAAGGGCTGGTGCCTTTTAATGTGTAGGGGTTGAGAGAGTCGAAGGTGCCGAAGCCTAATAGTCGTAAAAACCCGCCCTTTGGTGCATCCGGCCTGACATAATCAAAGTGTGTAAAGCCCGCTGCATATTTGAGATCCCCATGCAGGGCAAATCCGTGTGCCTTAATCCAGGCATCGTCTTTATCTTCGAGGGCAGCATGCGGCTGGGTAGCAAACGCTATTGACGTCTGAAATTGCAGCATAAAACTTAGCATTGCACTTACAAGCCAGCCCTTCTGCATGAGTTTAAGTTTAATGTTGCGCCTGCCGGTGCGTTTCAGTGCAGATAAAAGGGAATAAAAAATCATGGAGTCAGGTTCGTTTTCGCTATAGTTATAATCAGGCAGGTGTCTGGTTGGGACTTACCTTTTTCTTTGTTAGTCGCCAGTATATGAATCGCATCGTGATTGCATAAGTGCAATGAGCTCATCAAGGCGCTTATTAAGTGCCCCAAGGCGTTAGGCTAAGTACAAACGATACGCTAAACTATCTGATAATTACATAGGTTACCGTTCAAGGTGAAGCCCGTTACTATTTTTTGGCGAATTTTACCGCTGCTTTTTTGTTTATCCGGTTTTGTGCTCGTTCACTATTATGACGAGGCTTACCTTTCGCTAGATGTGTTAAGGACTCTGCCTTACGTTCTGGCCTTAGTGCTCGCCTGTTTTGCGATTATTTTTAATCGTAGTCGGTTTCTCGCTCCGGTGATCAGTATTATTTTAAGCTACTGGTTTATTCGCACGCAGTTGCAGGCCTCTTTGCAGAACCCAGAGACGCAGTTGCTGTTCATCCAACTCAACATCGCCCTCGTGTTTCAGCTTGTTACCTGCGCATTGTGGCGCGAAAAAGGCATCTTCCACCTTAGTGGGGGCTTGTTATTTGCAGTATTGTTGCTCTGCAACCTCTGGCTGTGGCAGGGGCAATTGCCTGCGTCGCTTTTGGCCTGGATGCAGGCAAGTAGCTGGTTCTATACCCCGATACACCCAAGTGCATACTGGTTTACACAAGGGCTGGCGCTCTTGCACTTAACCGGGCTGCTAGTGATTACCCTATGCGCCTTGCTCAGGAAGTCGGCCGTCGAATTCGGTCTGATGTTGTGCAGTATTTCGGCAATTTATGTGGTTTATCAGTTCGCACAGCAAGAAGTGTCGTCGATAGTATTTACGGCGTTGATGCTGGCACTTTTTGTAGCCTTTCAGCAGAACAACTTTTTAGTGACATATATTGATGCTTTGACCGGTATTCCAGGCAGAAGATCACTGGATGAGAAGTTGGCATCATTAGCGCGGACCTACACGCTAGCAATGCTGGATGTCGACCATTTTAAGAAGTTCAATGATACACACGGTCACGAAGTTGGAGACCAGGTGCTTAAGATGGTTGCCGGGCGCATCGCTCAAGTGCAGGGGGGTGGGGTGGCTTATCGCTATGGTGGCGAAGAATTTTGTATTGTGTTTAATCGCCGCCGTGTAGAAGACTGTTTTGTGTTCCTCGAAGCGGTTCGAGAGGCGGTTGCCAGCTATCAATTGGTCTTGCGGGCAGAAGACCGCGAGGCAGATCGAAACCAGGGGAAAAAGCAGCGCGGTAGAAAAGAAGCCAAGCCCAGAAGCGTATCGGTGACGATCAGCATTGGTTTGGCCAATAGCGAGCCTGGCCTGAGCCCCCAAGAGGTGCTGAAGCGGGCTGACGAAAACTTATATAAAGCTAAACAAGGTGGGCGTAATATGACGTTTAAACCCACTTCGGAACCAGTCGCTAATAAGCGGCGCTCAAGCCAAGCAACTTCGAAAGCAGCTTAGCAAGAGCAGTATTGGCTTACTGGTCGAGTAACTCGATGATGCTTGAAAAATCCCGTTTACCGTCGCCCTGTTGTTGCTTTTTCTGGTACAGCTCAAATGCGAGCTTTCCTAAAGGCGTATGACTGCGCGTTGAGGCCGCATTGTCGAGTGCTAATCCAAGGTCTTTGGCCATTAAGTCGACCATGAATCCGGGTTTGTACCCGTTTGAGGCTGGTGCATTTTCCAGCACTCCAGGGTAGGGGTTGTAACGCTCCAGACTCCAGTTTGCTCCAGAGCTTGCAAGCATGATTTGCGATAAGGTAGCCGCATCGAGACCGTTGTGTTCACCGAGCTTCAGTGCTTCACTGGTACCGATCATGTGTATCGCCAAAAGCATGTTGTTGCACATTTTGGCAACTTGCCCTGCGCCGTTAGTTCCGGCATGAAATATATTTTTCCCCATGGCTGCCAATACCGGAGACGCGAGCTCAAAAGCCGTATCGGAGCCGCCGCACATAAAGGTTAATGTCCCTGCTTGGGCAGCCGCAACGCCACCTGAGACAGGCGCGTCTATCATGGGAATCAGCTGTTTTTCGCACGTGGCGTGGACTTGTCTGGCGGTGTCTGCATCGATGGTCGATGAGTCTATGATCAAGGTGCCCGCAGCCAGGTTTTTAATCAATCCCTGATCACCGAGATACAAGTCCGCCACGTGCTTGCCAGCGGGCAGCATGCTGATGACCACTTGTGCACCCTTGCAGGCGCTTTGCGCACTTGTACATGCTGCTGCCCCTTGTTGCTCAAGTTGCGATACCAGTTCGGGCATTAGATCGAACACCCGCACATGATAACCCGCTTTCAGCAGATTTGCGGCCATCGGCCCGCCCATATTGCCAAGCCCGATAAAAGCAATGGTGTTCATAATGGCTCCTTA
>JBFJVR010000130.1:0-7005 GCA_041624095.1 Oleiphilaceae bacterium | reverse complement strand
TTGGGATCTCACTGAACAGGTCAAAGATGTTCTGGTCTTTTGTTTGACGAGGCGTCATGCCGCTGTGGCTTTCCATGAAACTGTTCCAGACTTTGACTTTGAAATCTCTATCAAGAACCACTAAACCAACGTCGATGGTTTGTAGCATATCCATCAACCAGTGGAATTCTTTTATATCAATTGAAGATTGGTCCATAAGGCGATCAGTTCATTAAATAAGATAAGCGTTTGTAAAGGTTGTCCAGCGAGTCCTCGGTGAACAGCATTAGTAAGTCACAACTAATATTATAATTTTCTATTTCGTAGGTGATTTCAATGGCAAGTGTTTTCTTCCAGCGACTTGCATTCGCTCGTATTAGCTCACTGACTTTAACGTGTTGCCCTAAGACGACTGGGTGGCCTTGGCTAAAATTGATGTCGAGTTGATCGGCAATACCATTGGTGCAGGCACCAACGAGGATGCTGGCGACCTCCATAAGCAGTTCGAGCTCGACGGTTCTGTCTACCTCGCCTTTATACTGGAGCAAGTTAGCCATGTCTCCGAAACTGGAATCACTGAATATCAGCAGTGCTTCGCCGGATATTCCAGAGCCAATAAACCCTTGGCATACTGCCGAATAAGTGTCTTCTTGCTCGGTTAGCGACAGAGCCATTTCCAATTCGCTGACCTCGAGTACATTGACATTCGGTATGGGTAACTTAACAAACACCTTGAGCAATCGCGCCAACAAATCTGCCGCCCGTCCCATCGCGACGTTGGAGATTTCTTGGATGCAGTCCCGATACTCGATGGCACCCGATTCCCCTTTTATGACCAAGCTAGGTCTCGCCTCACCCCCATCGCCTCCAGTGGTGGAAGCTGCAGGGCGGTAAAGGCCGAACTGTTCGAGCAATTCTGATAGCGCCTCTGGGCTGGTGGGTTTTTTGATAAACTCAATCGCGCCGAGCTTTTTCACTCGTTGATGCGCTTCAGGTTGAATATCTCCCGAGACCACAATAACCATTGTGGGGAGGTCCATTTTTTTGATGTTTTCTAGTGTTTCGTAGCCATCCATTACCGGCATATTAAGGTCAAGGAACATGATGTCACCTTTACCTTCCTTAATCGCATCTAAGGCTTCTTGGCCATTTGCGGCAAATGAGACTTCGATGTCCCAATCCTGTGGCAGGGCACGGGCCATTTGCTTTCGCGCGACGCTTGAGTCATCACATATCAGGACTGGGGTTGTCATATGTTCAATAGGATCCACAACAAATTGGAAGTAAATTCGATCTTTACTATGCCTTAGTAAAGAACAGATAGCTGCATTCAGCAAGTATTTGGCCTTTAGTTTTCATACATAGTACGCATAATGTGAGGCCTGTACGATTGCGGAATTATGACTTGCCGGTTTATTAAAATTGAGCACTTTGCGATAAGGGGCGATGGCTTTCTAAGGAGATATAAGCGCCGTGATCGGTTATAATTTTCGCCACTACTGATATACGGGGGTTGGCATGTCTGAATGGCGTGAACGTACGAATGCGTATTTATTTCATTCACAGAATTTGCTTAACGGTTTAGATCACGAGCTAAGCACAGTGCAGCGCGGGTTTGCTAATAGTATTCTAGAGGCCTCCAAGCTATGTTTGCGAGAAAGCTTGAGCTGCTGGTTGAAGGAGCTGGCAGAGTATACCGGTCATCCGCAGAGTAATGTGCGCGACGTGGAAGAATTTGCTGTATCGCCCGCTGCCCAAATGCCTGAAGGCCAACGCTTGATTAATCTAAAAATGACTCCAAATACCTGGTTAAGCGAATTGTTAATAATTTTACGGCCCCCAACTTCGTCATCGGCTGAGAATAGAGCGCCGTCACTCTCAGAATTAACTTTGCTTGATGTTGCGCCGGAGTCAGCTGAGCAAGCCCTGAGTAGTATTTTGGGACAATTTAAGCTCTATATAGAAAGTGTCAGAGCGCAACAGCTTGAGTGGTAGGGGGGATTCCCATACATAGCTCAAGTGTGTGCGTAGCAATGACGGCCCAGATGAAAAGACACCATACAAGGCAGGAGAAACAATGAGTAGTTCATATTTGGAAATCGTTGAGTTAGAAGATGGTGACTTCGCCTTACAACGCATGGATAGCGAAGAAGCGCCGTTGGTCATTATCAGTTTTTCGGAAGAAGTAACAGAATTTCTTCAGGATAATCAGGTTGCCGTAGCGAAAGCAATGCTGGGTGCTGGTGTCCAGGCAGCGAGTGCCATTTCAAAAGCGATGGTTGAAGCGGAGTCTGATTCTGCGGAGGGTAAAACCCTGCATTAAGGGCAGGGTGGTATTCAGGTTGAACAGGAATAGGGCGAGGAGGGTACAGATGTACTGAAGTCCCAAGCCCGCGCTGCTTAAATTCAAAGTGAGTAGTGCCCCCTGTCGTGCACCCCACTAGTGCCTCCCATTGTACTTCCTCTTGTGCCACCTTGTTCTTGGTTGGCCTTACATTTTGCGCTTACCTTAAGTATTTTTGGTCTATACGATTAGCAACTGGGGCTGACTGTCTGAGCAAGCCCGGTCCGGTTTTCGCTAAGCTCTGTGGCCATACTAGTTTGGGCAGGTATTTAATTTCCTCGGATTAACGTGGCCAATGTTCTCCATTTTGGGATGTTTTCCATTCTAAATGCTCACTATTTACTGCATTTATTACCTTCCGCTCAAGGTCGGTGCTGTTAGCCCCGCCGATTTCCTGAAGAACGTAAAATAATGCCATGGCTGTTACCCAGTGACGAGGCGATTTCCAAGCGGGCGAACTCATCGCTACGCAACTGTTCAGTCCAGACAATGACTGCATGACAGGTACCGGCGCTAAGTGCGCGTTCGGTTAGTTCGTAAGCAGAAAAATTAGCGTTTGATCTTAGGACCATTATTTCATCGGTATTCAAACCCCGCTCACTACCCAGTCCATGTTTTAGCAGTTGCAATGGTGGGTCCACCCAAGCAAGCCATCTTCTTTCCTGACTCAGTTTGGTTAGCATAGGCAGTAGCAGCTGGATGCTGTCGGCTTTGTCTTTAGCCAAAATGATCTCGGTTACGTTAGGCTTGTTTACTGGCTGTAAACCCAAAGCGCCTTCTTTCGCCGAGGCCAGGTTCGCTTCGGCAAAACTGCTGAGTTCGGACATTCTTGGTGGGGTATGATCTTCCAAGTGGTCTAATTGTGCATTGTCGTAAATAGACAGTTGTTTCATTGCAAATTCTCCTTACGAATTACACCGACGGCTAAACCTTCGATGACAAGCGGCTGTTCGCGCAAATCAACCACGATAGGCTCAAATTCTTCATTTTCCGGCAGTAGCTCAACGACATGTTTGTTTTTCATAAAGCGTTTAACGGTCACTTCTTCATCGATACGGGCGACGACCACCTGACCATTTCGCGCCTGTTCAGTTCTATGCACGGCGAGCAGGTCACCATCGAAAATCCCGATGTCTTTCATACTCATGCCTTTAACCCGAAGCAGGTAATCGGCGGCAGGAGCAAAAAACTCTGGCGGCAAAGTGCAGTAATCCTCGATGTTTTCTTCACCCAGGATCGGGTTGCCGGCCGCTACTTGTCCAATAATAGGTAATCCTTCTGGTGCGGCCTGAGGTAATCTAATGCCTCTACTGGCTCCAGGGACGATTTCCAACGCGCCTTTTTTAGCGAGTGCTTTAATATGGTCCTCTGCCGCATTTGCCGATTTAAATCCTAAGGCATGCGCAATTTCAGCACGTGTTGGCGGGTAGCCCGTGTCATCTACATGCTGCCTGATCAGGTCAAGTACTTCCGATTGTCGCTTGGTGAGTTTGATCATGGTGATAGGTTCCCGCTGTGCGTGTTTAATTTATCTGTTTCGATATACAGTATCTGTAAATGTATACAGTGTTTTTGCTTTTGTAAACCTGAAGTGATCATCTTTTTTGAATCTTGCTTAAACTTGATTGTTGGGTAGGGGCTTCGATGTAGTCGATCAAACTGTGATATATATCTTTATGTTCTTTAAGGTTTACCCTTAATATGTAATCAATTGAACAATTGTTGTGAAAAAGTTCTAATCTTAAGAGGATCGAAAACAACGGTGTGTTTGGGTTAAATTAAGTAAAGGACGACCTCTCGAATAATAATAAACGATCATGCAGCGCGTATTAGGAGTAAGGCATGAGTGACACTAAACTTAAGTATGAGATCAAACCTGTCCACGATATTTTGTATGTTGGCCTTAGCGGTTCGTGGAGTATCGATGACACTCGCGATTTTATCCAAGACTTTAAACGTCTGGTAAGCCGCTACTTTGCAAGGGAGTGGGCCTGTGTCATGAATTTGCAAGAGCTCGATATGTTGATTTCGGAGCGAGAGCAAATTGAATTATTCAAAGCGCTTAATACTTGGTCCTACATCAAGGGAATGTTGGCGCAAGCTGTGATTATTGGTTCTGATAGTCGAAACCACCTGATGTATCAGTTCGAAGAAGTATTAAAAGGGCCCCAATCTTTTGATCAAGCAGTGTTTTTTACCGAGTCCGATGCGACCCACTGGCTGCGAGATCATGGGTTTAGTGAGAAAGTTTTACTACAGTCACAGAAAACGGCCTGACTTGGCTCTATCATGCGCATCAAGTCATGGCTGTGCACCGGTTTAAAAAACGGGTGCAGTTTATCCGGCCATAGCCGGGTGAGTTAACATAGGGTAGAGTTCTTGATAAAAGTGTTGGTAGTCGATGATCATGATCTGATACGGGCGGGGCTTTCTCGCATGTTAATGGATGATGAAGCAATCGAAGTTCTGGGCGAAGCCTGCTCGGGAGAAGAGGCTGTAGAGTGGGCCCGGCGAAACTGCCCCGACGTGGTACTGATGGATCTAAAGATGCCGGGTATTGGCGGGCTTGAAGCCACGCGTAGAATAAGTCGTTCGTGTAGCAATACCCGTGTGGTAGTGGTGTCAGCTTGTATTGATGACCCTTATGTCTCAAGGGTGATGGACTCTGGAGCATCGGCTTATGTTTCTAAAAACAGCCACATCTCCGAAATGATCAAGGCCATCAAAGTCGTAAGTAATGGCGGCCGCTACATCAGCCCGGATATTGCACAAGCAATGGCCTTGGGTAAAACTACAAATTCCCCCTTCGAAGTGCTCTCTGAACGTGAGTTGCAAATTGCGACCATGATTATGGACTGTCAGAAGGTGCAGGATATTTCGGATAAGCTCTGCCTTAGCCCTAAAACGGTGAATAGTTATCGGTACCGCATTTTCGAGAAGCTGGATATAAACAGTGATGTTGAGTTAACCTTGCTGGCGGTTAAAAATGGTTTGTTGGAAATAGATGCCCCCCAATAGTTCAAATGATGAAGCAGTAACTGGCAGCGAGCCAGTGTTCGACCATAAGTCTTTCCTGAAACAACTTCCTCAAAAACCCGGTGTCTACAGGATGTTTAATCTGACGGGGGAGATTCTTTATGTTGGCAAGGCAAAGAATCTTAAGAATCGTGTGTCGAGCTACTTCGTTAAGCAGGGCTTGTCGCTTAAGACGCGCTCTTTGGTCAGTAAAATTCAGCGTGTTGAAATAACCATTACCAATAGCGAAACCGACGCACTGATTCTCGAACAAAACCTGATAAAGAGTTTAAAGCCTCCCTATAACATTCTGCTTAGGGACGACAAGTCTTACCCCTATATTTACATTGCCACCGATAAGCGCTTTCCTTCCTTGGCGTTGAAACGAATCAGGAATAAAGGCAAAACCGGTCGTTACTACGGGCCATTTCCTAATGCTTCGGCGGTTCGCGAAAGCCTAAACTTGCTAGAAAAAATTTTTAAAGTAAGGCAGTGCGAAGAAAGCTTCTACCGCAACCGCTCCAGACCTTGCTTGCAACACCAGATAAAACGTTGCAAAGCGCCTTGTGTAGGCTTGGTTAGCCAAGAGGAGTACTTGCAAGACGTCGAGCATGTGATGATGTTTCTGCAGGGCAAAAGCCCAGAATTGATACGACAGCTAATGGATGACATGGAAGGTGCAGCCGAACGGCTGGAGTTTGAGAAAGCGGCTGAGTTGAGAGACCAGATAGACCACTTAAGGCACGTGCAAGAAAGTCAGTCGGTCGAGTCCGGCAGTTTGGATCTCGATGTAGTCGCGATGAAAAGTGGCCCCGGCGTCGTTGCATTTTCGATGCTTTATGTTCGCAAAGGGCGCATTTTAGGGCACAAGAACTTATTCCCCAAATTGCCATTGGAACAAGGTGATACTGAGTTGCTGGCAGCGTTTATCGAGCAATATTACGTGGGGCAGAATGAATCGCGAGACGTACCTAAAGAAGTCATCGTGCCCAAAAAATTGTTGAACGAAACGCTGGTGAAAAATGCACTTAAAGCACTTACAGGTGCTGATATCAGGTTTGCATATCAAGTTAAGTCGATGCGTGCCCAGTGGCAAAAACTGGCTCTGACAAACGCCGAAAACGCTTTAAAAACCTATCTTTCCAATAAAGAAAATGTGTTTCAGCGGATGGAGGCACTTGCGGCACTGCTTGATCTAACCGAACACCCAAAGCGCATGGAGTGCTTCGATATAAGCCATAGTTCAGGTGAAAAAACGGTGGGCTCTTGTGTAGTGTTTAACGATGCGGGCCCGCTTAAGTCGGATTATAGAACTTTTAATATTGAGGGGGTCGCAGCGGGCGATGATTATGCCGCAATGAAGCAGGTGCTGCATCGCCGCTATAAAAGTTTGGCCTCGACACCACAAAAACGGCCCGATATTATTTTTGTTGATGGAGGCAAAGGCCAACTTAATCTGGCCGTAGAGGTACTTAACGAGTTAAACTTGTCGGATCTTCGCTTGGTTGGTATCGCAAAAGGGACAACGCGTAAACCCGGGTTTGAAACCTTGTTGGTTCCGCGTGGCGACGGGAGTCTCAAAACGATACATTGCGACGCTGATCATGCTGGTCTTCACCTGATACAACAGATACGGGACGAAGCTCATCGTTTTGCAACTACCGGTC
>JBFJVR010000129.1:0-7021 GCA_041624095.1 Oleiphilaceae bacterium | reverse complement strand
TGGGCAGGGCAGGGCAGGATGCGCCCGCAGTTTGCGCCGCAACTGCAATAAACTGAGATGATGAGCCAGTAGCTCCTCGAAAATCAGCCGCCTCTGGCACGGATGGCGGCCTTCAAATAAGGCTTGCTGGTCGGCATCCAAAGGGGGCTGATGAAGATAGCGCAGCGCCTCTTTTAGCTCAGGTAACTGCAATTTATGCAGCACCGGCGCGGGCAGTAAATCCTGCACAGAGCAGCGATCCAACCACTGTAAAGCCTGATTGCACAGAGACCTCAGGCGCGGCTGCTGAATGCCGTCTGTCAGGGGATAGATGGGGGTCAGGGTATCGGGCGACTTTAAGGCCTCACCCTCTTTAATGAGCTGGTACTCGGGGTGATAGAACTCCATGCCATTGCGACCCAGACGTGCCTCGCCAAACGCACGGAGCAGGGTGCCGCTACTCAACTGCTTTGCCTGAGCTGCACTGAAATGGAAAAACCTTAAAGTTACTTGCCCGCCTTGGTCCCGAACAGTCACTTCGAGGCTGCGGCGACGGCCCTGCACAACGCGAGCCCCCACTACTTGCGCATCGAACAGGCCATGTTGACCAACACGAAACTTGGCCAACGGGATGCGCGTGGTACGATCTTCGTAGCGGAACGGCAAGTGGAACAGCAGATCCTGTAGCGAAAAAATATCGAGCTTAGCCAATACCTCAACTAACTTGGCCCCCACACCTTTGAGGCGCGTGAGTTCTATTTCTTCTAAAGCGGGCATCTGATCAAACTCCTTTTTGACCCTTAGAGCACTCGCGCTGGCTAAGCACCCTCAGCCACCTCTGGCACATTTTGTTCGTTGGCTTTGAAACGCTTAGCAGCGCTTGAAATCATATCGATCGCTTTCGGCCTCGGGAACGATACACGCCATGCCAAGGCTACCGTCCGGTAAGGTTGCGGTGAAGCAAAAGGTCGCACGTCAACAAGGTGATCCTCGTAACCCAGCCCCTTTACAGCAGAAGCGGGCAGTACACTGATGCCCAGCCTTGAAGCCACCATATGGCGGATGGTTTCCAGTGAACTTCCCTCGGTAATAATACGCCGTGTACCATTTTGTGGCTGAGTACTCGCGGATTTCGCCGGCAAACTGACAATATCCTTAAGCTCTGCACAGGCATCGAGTACCTGATCACGAAAACAGTGTCCGGGGCCCAGCATCAGTAAGTTATCTTCCAGCAGCATAGCACTACTCATTTTTTTATGACGCGATAAGGCATGCCCTTTGGGCATCACTACCACAAAGGGCTCATCATAAAGTGCCATGGTTACCACGTCAGGCTCATTGAAAGGCAGTGCGACAATAATGGCGTCCAGCTCACACTCCTTCAATTTATTGCGCAATACAGCAGTATAGTTTTCTTCCAGATACAAGGGCATGTCGGGTGCCGCAGACGCCAGAAATGGCATCATATGCGGAAATAAATACGGCCCGATCGTATAGATAGCGCCCATCTTTAGCGGAGAATTCAGCTGCTGCTTCCCTTCTTGAGCCATGTCTTTAAAGACATTGACCTGATCCATAATAACCTTTGCCTGCGAGACCAAGCGCTCACCCAAGTCGGTTACGGCAATACTGCCTTTGCTACGCTCAAATAGGGCGACGCCCAACTCGTCTTCCAGTTTTTTAACCGCCACGCTCAAGGTCGGTTGACTAACATGGCACTTCTCAGCAGCCCGCCCGAAATGTCGTTCTTGCGCCAGCGTCACGATGTAACGCAGCTCTGTAAGCGTCATGTAGTGCTCCAAAACCGAAAGGTGAGTCAGAATTAATTTAACTAATCGTTTTGTTCATTTTAGTAGAAGAACATTATAATTCGCTCCATCATAATTTTGCAGCGGACAAAGCGCAATGAAGCGAAATCGTATTCTCCTGGTCGGCTGCGGCAAAGTCGGCCTTCCCGTCGCACAGGCATTGACAGACACACATGAGGTTTTCGCCCTTAGCCGTTCCGCCAACACACACCATGACGGTATACATTCCATACAGGCCGACGTAAGCCGCGCAGAAAGCTTGCACGAGGTACTTCCGGAGCGGCTTGATATCGTCCTTTATTGCTTGAGTCCTAGCGAAATCAGTGATGAAGGTTATCGCCGGACCTATCCCGAAGGTTTGCAGAATATCCTCACAGCCCTCCCCGAAGGGTCAGTACTGCAGCGCTTGTATCTGGTGTCGAGCACCAGTGTGTACCACCAAAACGACAATAGCTGGGTCAACGAAGATAGCCCCACGCTGCCCAGCAGCTTTGCGGGGCAGCGCATTCTAGAAGCCGAAAAACTTGCCCACGACAGCCCTCACCCTTCGACAGTTGTCCGCTTTAGTGGCATTTATGGCGGACAGCGAAAGCGACTAATAGAGCAGGTTCGTTGTGGAAAGCAACATTTGAACGAGAGTGTTCGCACCACAAACCGCATACACGAAACAGACTGCATCGGCTTTCTGCTGCATCTGATTAAACAGCCAGATCAAAGTAAAATAGCAAGCTGTTATCTGGCGAGCGACTCAGCGCCGGTTGATATGAATGAAGTCGTAAAGTTTATCGCCGCAGCACTCGGAGTTATTGCCCAAGAGAAAGCGTCGTCAGGCCCGCGACGTAGGGGAGGAAACAAACGCTGCGACAACAGCAGAATGCTGAGTACGGGGTATCAACTACGATACCCCAGTTACAAACATGGCTATGGTGAAATGCTGGAGCAGGAGCGTTCCGTTTAGTTGCTTAATTCAGCACCATAATCGCGTCCATTTCTACTTCAGCACCTTTTGGAAGCGCGGCAACACCAACTGCTGCGCGTGCGGGATAAGGTGCATCAAAGTATGTCGCCATCACTTCGTTTACAGCCGCAAAATTCGCCAGGTCGGTCAAGAAAATATTCAGTTTGGCAATGTCGCTAAAACTGCCGCCAGCCGCTTCACAAACCGCTTTCAGGTTTTCGAACACCTGCTTGATCTGGGTTTCAATTGGGCCTTCTACCAGCGTCATCGAAGCGGGGTCGAGTGGAATCTGACCCGAAAGATAAACCGTATCACCCACTTTAACCGCCTGAGAATAAGTACCAATGGCTTGGGGAGCGTTGTCTGACTGAATGATGGATTTATTACTCATAAGATGTCCTATTACTAGCCGCACTTTTGGGCGGATTTAGTTAACAATTCGATTTAGTTTGATCACCGCCTTCAAGGCTCTGATCTTTTTCATAACGCGTGCAAGGTGGCGCCGCCCCTGTACATGCAGCACCACGCTAACTACACCCATTCTCGCGTTCTGTTCTTCAACACCAATGCGTTCAATGTTAGCCTCGGCGCGTGTAATCGCTGTCGCGACTTCGGCAATGATACCGCGTTGCCGCTCCAGCTCGATGCGCAGCTCAACGACAAACTCATCGGTAATATCCTTCATCCACGACAAATGCAGCCGCGACTTCGCCTTGGTTGCGCGCATGGCTTTTTTACATCCTTCGGAGTGAATCACCAAGGTAGCCTGTTCGTCGGAAATACCAATAATAGGATCACCCGGAATGGGATAACAACAGTGCGCGAAAGACACCTTCATACCTTCGGTGCCTTTGATCATTACCTTCTGCTCTCCGACTTCTCTAACTGCTTCGGCCAAGGTCGCTTCTGGCGACTCCTCCGACACCAGCTGCCGTGCGATGATATATGGCATACGCAAGCCTAAGCCAACGTTTCGTATCAGCGCATCGAGCGACTCAACCTGATTATGCTCTAGCACCCTGTTTATCTGCTCTTCAGAAATATCTTCCCAGGCTTTGTTGATTCCAGCCAATGACTTCTCGAGCAAAGTTTGCCCCAGCTCATAACTTTCTGCCTGCCGCTGCTGCTTCAAATAATGACGGATACTACTTTTAGCTTTACCTGAAACAACAATATTCAGCCACGCTCTGCTTGGTTTTGCACCCGGAGCGGTGATAATTTCGATGGTCTGGCCGCTGCTTAATGGCTCGCTCAGTGATGCCAGCTGTTTGTTGATTCGACAAGCGACACACGCATTGCCAATATCGGTATGAATTGCGTAAGCAAAATCGATAGGCGTCGCGCCGGCGGGTAATTCAAGAATGGTACCCTTAGGCGTAAATACATATATTTCATCGGGAAATAAATCAATTTTGACATGCTCGATGAATTCCATCGAATCATCAGCGCGTTCGCGCATTTCTTTCAGGCTACTTAACCAACGATCAATACGCTGCTGGTTCGCCAAGGCAATACTTGATTCATCTTTGTACTGCCAGTGAGCGGCGATACCGTAGTTTGCCAGCTCTTCCATCTCCTGAGTACGAATCTGGATTTCGATATTTACGTGCATGCCAAATAAAGTAGTGTGCAAAGACTGGTAACCATTCACTTTAGGCACCGCAATGTAGTCTTTGAAACGGAACGGCAAAGGCTTATACACACTGTGTACGGCACCCAAAATACGATAGCAGTCATCCTCACTTTCAGTAATCACACGGAATGCGTACACATCCATGATTTCGTGGAAGGACTTATGCTTGTACTTCATTTTTTTATAAATACTGTTCAGGTGTTTCTCGCGACCGATTATTTCGCCTTTTAGGCCACGTTCCTGCAAGCATGCTTCGAGACGGGTTTGAATATCCTCAATGATTTCGTTGTGATTACCACGTAGTTTTTTGACCGCCTTGCGGATGTACTTCGAGCGCATCGGGTATAGCGCAGCAAAACCGAGGTCTTCAAGTTCAATTCGAATACTGTTAATGCCCAAGCGATTCGCTATCGGGGCATAAATATCGAGCGTTTCGGTTGCGATTCGCCGCCGTTTCTCATGGTGCAATGGCCCAAGCGTGCGCATATTGTGCAGCCGGTCAGCTAACTTGACCAAAATAACGCGAATGTCCTTCGCCATGGCCAGAGTCATTTTCTGGAAATTCCGTGCCTGCGCTTCGGCTTTAGACTTAAATTCGATCTGCGTCAGCTTACTGACACCGTCTACCAGCTCGGCAACGGCGTCACCAAACTCCTGCGCCAGTTCAGCTTTCGAGACAGGCGTGTCTTCGATCACGTCGTGTAACAGCGCAGCCATGAGGGTTTCATGATCCATGTGCAAACCGGCCAAAATATTCGCCACCGCTACCGGATGTACAATATAAGGGTCGCCGCTGCGGCGAAACTGGCCTTCGTGCGCTTCTTTAGCGCACTCATAGGCCCGCTTAACCAGCTCGACTTTATCCGGGTCTAAATAAGTTGACAGGCGATCAGCCAAGTCTTCGATTGCAGACACGATGTACCTAACACATGAAAGGAAGTGAAATTCAGAGATAAAAAAAGCCGAATCAGGAAGCGTTCAGCTTTTTTACTCACTCACCTAGTTTATAAAGTGAGTAGAAGGGATTTTCAAGCGCTATTTGAAGTCATTATTCTTAAAGGCAAAGCCCTTTAAACGTAAACAGCGCGCCAGCTTCAGTGATCTCACATAAAACCGGCGAAACACACGGGCGAGGAACTCGCCCTATGACTTAATCGATGTCGCCCTGCTCTAACAAATCCGGGTTTACCAGACCTTCAGCGATCTCTCTAAGCGCTACAACGGTAGGTTTATCATTTTCCCACTCTACCAAAGGCTCCTTACCACCATTTGCAATTTGGCGAGACCTTTTGGTAGCGACCATGACCAACTCAAAACGGTTGTCTACATTTTCCAAACAATCTTCAACGGTCACTCTAGCCATCAGATACCTACCTCTACGGGAAACACAATTTAGTTCTCAAACGAGAAACTCGAAATGACCGCGAATTGTACGAGAAGCGCAGACCTAAGACAACAGATCTTTTAAGATATCCGCATTCCTGGCCGCCTGTTTTACTTGTGCCAGCCTTTTAGCAATAAAAATTGCGCGCAACTCCAACAACGCCTGGTCGAAATCCTGATTAATCACCAGATAGTCGTATTCGCTAAAATGGCTGCTTTCAGACGCGGCTTCTTCCATGCGCTTGTCGATGACATCTACACTGTCCTGCGCACGGCTTTCGAGGCGTTGCCTCAAAGCCGACTTAGACGGCGGCAAAATAAAGATACTGATCGCCTCGGGCACTTGCTGCCTGACCTGTCGCGCACCCTGCCAATCTATTTCTAGAATGACGTCCTTCCCCATATTTAACCGGGTTTCGACCCACGAACGCGAGGTCCCGTAGTAATTCCCAAATACCCGTGCATACTCAAGAAAGTCACCCTTGGCGATTAAAGCCTCAAACGCGGCTTCATCAACAAAATTATAATTTACGCCATCTTGTTCGCCCGGTCTGGCTGCGCGAGTAGTATGTGAAACCGACACATCGATCTGCTCATCCAGCTTCAGCAAGGCCGAAACAAGGCTGGTTTTACCCGCTCCCGAAGGTGCCGACATGACGTAAAGACTGCCCTTCCCCATATTTGAAACGTGCTCCAACGCTTTACCCTCTGTATTCACTATAAAAAGATAGCAGGCCTGTTCACGCGCGCCCCGCTTTGATTTGAGCGTATTACTCAGTATTCAGGATACTGCTCAATGTAGCAGCAGCCTAGACCCTCACAAGCTCAATAAGTTACCGAAAAGAAACCATTCCAAAACGCCCGCTCCCCCTCCAAACTGCCCACCACTAGCCCTTGGTTTTTGCTGAATCTTAGTGCCGCCTCTATAGTGATGGATTACGGAAAATTGTGCCATCTGAATGCTGCCTGGGTTGAAAAGTAGCAGTTTTGAAGGGCTTTATCGAGCACGATTTCTGTCAACATAGCTTGGCCATTTTTTCGCTTGTTCTTTGCGACGGGTACTTTTATTAGTCGGGCAGAAAAGCCCACATTATTCCGAATGGATATCATAGTATCCAATTCCATAGAAAAAACTCAATATGGATACTATGGTATCTAAGCATGATATGCCTGAGTGTCGAATGGTAGACCTTGAGATTACAGGCAAAGCGGTCTTAAAATCTTTGTGGTAAATACTGGGTGAATTACAAGGGCATCACG